>NZ_JAUBTO010000042.1:0-52591 GCF_036702495.1 Microcoleus sp. C2D2
CGCCCGTCCAAAAAGGACGGGCGGGACGCCCATCCCACAATAACAATTAAAATTGTAAGTTATTTAATTCGCGATCCATAGTTTTAATTATCGAGCCGCGTAAAATATTTAAACCTCAGCGAAAACAGGGCGGCGGCTAACTATAGCCACCGCCCTCAAGATAGTATTGCCCTATCTAAGTCTGTGCTTACGCAGGAAGCAAGACGGAATCAATAATGTGGATGACGCCATTATCAGCAACAACATCGGCTGTTGTAACGGTAGAATCATTGATTTTTACGCCATTGGAAGCATCAATTTTCACTTCTGAACCTTCAACTGTCTTGGCAGATGTCAGCTTTACTACATCAGCAGCCAAAACTTTGCCGGAAACGACATGATAAGTCAGGATTTTTGTCAGCTTAGGAATGTCATTAAGCAGTGATTCTACAGTACCTGCGGGAAGCTTAGCAAAAGCTTCGTCAGTAGGCGCGAAAACTGTGAAGGGGCCAGCGCCTTTGAGAGTATCTACTAAACCAGCCGCTTGCACGGCAGCAACTAGGGTAGTAAAAGATCCAGCCGAAACGGCGGTATCAACGATGTCAGCCAAGTGAGTCACCTAGTTTTTGTAATCTATAAATCACCATAACGCTAAAAAGCTAATTTAGCTACATTAATTTTTTCTCTGGTTCTGTCTGATTTTGTGATATTCAAGATAGCAATTTTTTTTATTTAACTCATTTCATAAAAATACCTATCTAAAGGTAGATAAAAGTCTTTTGACTTTACTGTATTTTACTTTAGCCATGTAATCCTAAATACATTGCTAAGAGGATCGCCCCTGCGCGGTGTTGAAAGCGCGGTGTTGAAAGTAAATGCAGGGGCGATGATCCCTCGCCCTCGCCCGTGCTGCGACATTTTGATTGACTTGGCAAAACATTCAATATCCAGCACAGTCCTAAGGCGGCGTAAAAGCCCGCCACCCCGACTGATGGCAACAGTTTCAAAAATGCCGATCTAAACTGTTAACAACCATTAACTAGCGCAACGGTGACATGAGATATAAACTACTAGGTCACAGCGGACTTCGCGTTTCCGAAATCTGCCTCGGAACCATGACTTTTGGGGAAGAGTGGGGTTGGGGGAGCTCCTACGAGGAAAGCCGTAAAATGTTCGACGCCTTTGCAGAAGCGGGCGGCAATTTCATTGATACCGCCAATCTCTACACCAACGGTACTAGCGAAAAATATGTCGGCGAGTTCATCGCAGCCGATCGCGAAAAATGGGTAGTTGCCACTAAGTATAGCCTCAACATGAAAAACGGCGAAATCAATGGTTTCGGCAACCACCGCAAAAATATGGTGCAAGCAGTAGAAGCAAGTTTGAAGCGGCTGCAAGTCGAATACATAGATTTGCTGTGGCTGCACGCTTGGGATTTTACGACACCCGTTGAAGAAGTGATGCGCGCTTTTGACGATTTGGTGCGCGCCGGCAAAATTCTTTATATCGGCATTTCCGATACGCCGGCTTGGATTATTTCTCAAGCAAATACGATCGCCCACCTGCGCGGTTGGACACCATTTATCGGCTTGCAAATCGAGTATTCTTTAAAAGAGCGAACTCCCGAACGAGACTTGATCCCTATGGCAAAAGCCTTTGATATTGGCGTCACAGCTTGGAGCCCCTTAGCATCGGGCTTGCTGACAGGAAAATACAACACTTCAGAAACCGCCAGCGAAGCTAAACGGCTTAATTCACCTGAATCGGGAAAAATTAACGAACGAGACCTCAAAATTGCTGACGAAGTTAGCAAAATAGCAGCCGAAATAGGGAAACCTGCTTCTCAAGTAGCCCTAAATTGGCTGCGACAACAGCCAGTCGAAGTTATTCCGATTGTGGGTTCGCGCAAACTCTCGCAACTTCAGGAAAATCTCGCTTGTTTGGAGTTTCAATTAACCCCGGAACAAATGCAGCAGTTAGACAAAGTAAGTGCAATTGAATTGGGTTTTCCCCACGATTTCTTAAAGAGTTCGACGGTGCAAGATTTTGCCTTTGGAGGAGGACTGGCAAAAATTGACCGCAGACTTTAAAATTGCTACTATCTTCTAGTCTGGGCGGGTTTACGTGGATATTTGGCGCTCGATCGCAGATATCGGCCCACCCGCCCTTAAAGAGATGATTGAGATTGGTGCTCTGGGCGTCAGTTTAACCTCACCCCCACATCGCCAATCTCATCACCTTGGTTTCTGGCCACCGACTCGCGTACAATTTTAGGTCGATCGTCGCCCTTCCCCGGTTTCTTGAGGATTTTTGAGCAAGGTGCAAGATGCAAGTTTAACCCCACTCCATAAACTCTCAATTGTTAATCTATCGGAAGTCAGAAATATCTTTCAATTTCTGTATAGTAGGATACAAATTTTTAAAACAAGCGATCGGAGGAGTGTAAAAAAGCAAGGTTTGTCCAATCAAAAAGCAACATAAACCCCCGCGAGCGAAGCTATCCCGAAGGGAATCGCAAATTTTCTTTCCTCTCCAAATAAAGCAATAAAACTCGCTCTTTTTTCAGCCCGTACCTGCCTGTTAAAAGTCATTTTACAAGGTCGATCGGCACTTTAACCGCCTTTGAACCAGCGTGTAAGCTAAAGGCCTCCTGAGAGAGAACTCATCCTTCAGATAGAAGTAAAGGCAGAAAAAATGGGTTACAGTTAACAGCAATAGCAAGTCAAACAATATTAACTTATCTCCAAGTTTCAATTTGGAAAACAGCAGATAAGCGTTTTTCTCCGCAACTAAACAGTTTCTTTGTTTGGTTCAATGAATGCGGCGCTTGCTCGTCAATAAAATTTCTCAGATTGAGGCTTTCAACTTTCAGTAAGAAACTGCTGAGAAAGAAATCCTATTGACAAATTTTCAGTGACAAATTCCAGAGGCTAATTATGTCCCCCCCAGAAAACTCAGTAAACAATAATTATAGCAATAAAGGTCGAGCATGGGAGATCCGATTTACCTCTATAGATTCAGCCAAATCGCCCTCTCAATTCGCTGCCTCGCCGGCATTGCGCGCCAACTTATCAAAAAAAGCTGATGCTTTAGATGCACCGGATTTAGTTTGCCTGTCTCATCTGCGGTGGAATTTTGTCTATCAGCGTCCGCAACATCTCTTGAGTCGCTGTGCCAAAAATCGTCGCGTATTCTTTGTAGAAGAACCTATTTTGAGCGCGGGTACAGATTGGTGGCTTGATGTCAGCATCCACGAAAGCGGAGTCTGGGTAATAGTACCGCACCTCAGCGAAGGAACCAGCGAAGCAACAGCACAAACTGCTCAGCAAGCCATGCTAGATGATTTGTTTCGAGCGGCAGACATCAGTCAGTACATACTCTGGTATTACACACCAATGGCTGTCAGTTTCACAAACCACTTAAAGCCGCTAGCTGTAGTCTACGACTGCATGGATGAACTGTCAGCATTCAAAGGCGCACACCCCGAGTTAAAAGCCAATGAAAACCAACTATTAAACCGCGCCAGCGTAGTATTTACAGGCGGACACAGCCTTTACGAAGCTAAACAGCACCAGCACGAAAACATTCACCCCTTCCCCAGCAGCATCGAAAAAGAACACTTTGCGACAGCCAGGAATCTTTCAGAAGAACCGGCAGATCAAAAAGACATTCCTCACCCGCGTTTGGGATTTTATGGCGTCATAGACGAACGCATGGATATCGAACTGCTGGCGGGCATGGCCCAAGCAAGACCGGACTGGCATTTAGTCATCATTGGCCCGGTGGTAAAAATCGATCCGGAAACTCTGCCAACTCACCCAAATATCCACTATCTCGGCGGCAAATCTTATCAAGAACTGCCAGCGTATCTTGCCGGGTGGGATATAGCCATGCTGCCTTTTGCGATTAACGAATCGACTAAGTTTATTAGTCCGACGAAAACTCCAGAATACCTCGCAGCAGGCAAACCTGTGATTTCTACTCCTATCCGCGACGTGGTGCGGCCCTACGGAGAAAACGGCTTGGTTCGGATTGCTAGCAATTCAGAAGAATTCGTTGCTTGTGCCGAAGAAATATTCAGCGAAAGTTCTGACGTTCGCACCAAGTGGCTCAGCGAAGTAGACGCCTTTTTAGCAGACAATTCTTGGGACAATACCTTGGGCGAAATGCTGGCGTTGATCGAACGTGCGATCGACGGCAAAAGGCAGAACGCTACAGACCGGATGAAAGTTTTAAGCTAAGAAGGTTGAGGTTTAAGTTAAAGATTTACCAATTTACACATTCAAAACTTAACACTCAACACTTCTCGCTTGTGGATTACAAATTACCACTTACCTTACTACAAATCAGAGGTTTTTTTAATGTTTGACTATTTAATTGTCGGTGCAGGATTTGCAGGTAGCGTCATTGCCGAAAGACTAGCAAATGAAGCCGGAAAAACAGTCCTGATAATTGATACCCGCAACCACATCGGTGGGAACGCATACGATCACTACGACAACCACGGTATCCTCGTACACAAATACGGCCCCCACATTTTTCACACGAATTCGCGCCCAGTTTTCGAGTATCTTTCGCGCTTCACCGAGTGGCGGCCCTACGAACACCGCGTCCTCGCCAGCGTTGACGGTCAACTGCTGCCAATTCCCATCAATCTCAACACCGTCAACCAACTTTACGGACTGAATCTCACCTCATTTGAAGTAGAAGATTTCTTCGCGAAAGTAGCAGAACCAAAGGATTACATTCGCACTTCCGAAGATGTCGTTGTCAGCAAAGTCGGCCGCGAACTTTACGAGAAATTCTTCCGCAACTACACCCGCAAACAGTGGGGAATGGATCCGTCGGAACTAGACAACTCAGTGATTGCGCGCGTACCCACTCGCATTAACCGGGACGATCGCTATTTCACCGATACCTATCAAGCAATGCCGCTGCACGGCTACACTCGGATGTTTGAAAAGATGCTTTCTCACCCAAACATCAAGGTGATGCTGAATACCGACTACCGCGAGATTGAGGGTTTTATCCCTTACGGGGAAATGATTTACACCGGGCCGGTCGATTCCTATTTCAATTATTGCTACGGCAAACTTCCTTACCGTTCCTTGGAATTCAAGCACGAAACGCTGAACGTACCCGTACACCAAGTAGCACCGGTGGTAAATTACCCCAACGAGCATTTATATACTCGCTGCACGGAGTTTAAATACCTCACCGGACAAGAGCATCAAAAAACTAGCATTGTCTACGAATATCCTCAAGCTGAGGGAGACCCTTACTACCCGGTTCCTCGTCCAGAAAATGCCGAAATTTACAAGAAATATAAGGCTTTGGCTGATGAAACTCCGGGAGTTTCTTTCGTGGGAAGGCTGGCGACTTACAGGTATTACAACATGGATCAAGTGGTCGCTCAAGCTCTGACAACTTACAATCAACTTACTACCAAGCCGGTGATTGAATTGGTGGCGAATGTTAACGGTTCTGCCTCTAATGTAAGCTCCTCAAATGCAGCGGTCGAGAGCCCAGCCGCAGCTTCTCTAGAAGTCGCTGCTGTCAACGGCAACGGTAACGGGAAGGGCAACGGCAACGGCAAATCTGCTAGCAATTAGCTGGAAGCTGTGAATTTGTAAGGGCCAAAATGTCTGGTGAGCCGCGTACACCCTACAGCGATAGCTAAAAAGGTAAGGTATGCACGGCTCACCATACTCGGTTGGGAGCAAAATTTATTTAACAATTCAAACAAGGGTTGAGGTGATAATGAGAGTGATAGTTAAAATTCTTTTGTCTCATGAGATTTTGCAAACTTCTCAATTTCCGTATTTTTATAAAGAAATAGAGCGCCTAATTAAAAGTGGTGGCAAAATTCTTATGCTCGATTTCTCAAAAATTAATTTCTTGAAAAATTCGGAGTTAATGGCTGTAGTGGCGATCGTGAAATTAGTTAGAGACAGCGCTTGTATACTTTTGATATCGGCTATGAGCGAAGAAGTTAGAATCCTATTTGAACTCACGGGACTCGAACAAATATTTCAGTGTTTGCCGCCTTTAGAAGACGTTCCCCTCAAAAGTGAGCTAACTGAACCGTTAGGTGGTTTGCAAAGTGTTGCCAGCTAAACTAGAGTTATGATCTCGGGAGAGTGCCAGACTCAGAGTGGCGAGCGAGGGGGAGAGGCGGACACTGGGAAAGGCGAGCGAGTGTCCGAGTGTCCGAGTCGGGGATCGGAAAAATCTTCCTTCTGAGTAATGACTAATGACTAATGACTAATGACTAATGACTAATGACTAATGACTAATGACTTCTGCCTTCAGCACGAGACAGCCTTTAGATGAGGCTGTTTTAATTTGCTAAACTTTTACAAATCTTTTACAAATCTTTTACAAATTAATCAGCAAAAAACTTGTCAAAGTCGGGCTAATTGTCGCTAACCTATATATATAACTTCGGGTAGATGTGCCGATGAGCTGGTTAGGTAGAGAGCTAGAAAATTGTGATATTGAAGAGTCTGCCACTATAGACAGCAAGGTAACTGTTCAAGGGCGGAAAACTGGTTATCCGCGCCCCCAATTGCGCCGGAGCAACTGGATTTGTCTCAACGGTCAGTGGAAGTTTGCTTACGACGACGCGGGACGCTGCGTGCAGCCGATCGATATTTCTGAGTGGACTCACACTATAGAAGTGCCGTTTGCACCAGAATCGGCAAAAAGCGGGATCGGGGACACGAATTTTCACGCCAACTGCTGGTACGAACGCGAATTTGACTTACCCCACACAGAAAGCAGAGTGCTGCTGCACTTCGGGGCCGTAGACTACCGCGCCCGCGTCTGGGTGAACGGTCAGTTTGTCATCCAACACGAAGGCGGACACACTCCTTTCACTGCAGACATTACAGCAGTTTTGAACCTCAGCGGGCCGCAGCGGGTGACAGTCTGGGCCCAGGACGACCCGCAAGATTTGGAGAAACCGCGGGGCAAGCAAGACTGGCAAATAGAGCCGCACAGTATTTGGTATCCGCGCACGACGGGTATTTGGCAGACAGTCTGGGTAGAAATGGTGCCTCACACTTATATCGAGCGCATCCGCTGGACTCCGCAGTTTGAACGCTGGGAAATCGGTTTTGAAGCGTTTGTCGCGGGCGATCGCCAGTCGGGAACTCAGATTAAAGTTAAACTGTCGATCGGCTGTATGCTGCTCGTCAACGACACCTACGAAGTCATCAACGGCGAAATCCACCGCCGCATCGCCCTCTCAGACCCGGGTATCGACGACTACCGCAACGAATTGCTGTGGAGTCCCGAAAAACCGACATTAATCAACGCTCAAGTGCAGTTGTGGGCCGACGGCAAACTACTCGACGAGGTTAAATCTTATACCGCCATGCGGACGGTCAGCATCCAGCGCGATCGCTTCATGCTCAACGGCCGCCCCTACTACCTGAGGCTGGTGCTCGACCAAGGTTACTGGCCCGACACCATGATGACTGCGCCTTCGGACGAAGCTTTGCGCCACGATGTCGAATTAGTCAAAGCAATGGGTTTCAACGGCGTCCGCAAGCACCAAAAAATCGAAGACCCCCGATTTTTGTACTGGGCCGACGTGCTCGGGCTCCTAGTTTGGGAAGAAATGCCCAGCGCCTACCGCTTCACTCCCAAAGCCGTTGACCGGCTGACGCGGGAGTGGACCGAAGTCATCGACCGCGACGCCAGCCACCCCTGTATCGTAGTCTGGGTGCCGTTCAACGAATCCTGGGGAGTTCCGAATTTAGTGGAAGCTGCGGCCCACCGCAACTACGTGCAAGCGCTGTATTTCTTGACAAAAACCCTCGATCCGACTCGCCCCGTCATCGGTAACGACGGCTGGGAAAGCATCGATACCGACATCCTGGCGATTCACGACTACGACAACAACCCGCAAACCCTAGCCAAGCGCTACGGGCCCGAAGTCCAGCTATCCGATTTATTAGATCGCGGGCGTCCGGGAGGGCGCATCCTCACCCTGGACGGCCACCCGCACCAAGGACAGCCGGTGATGCTGACAGAATTCGGCGGCATCGCCTGCGCCGGCCACGAAAACCCGGATTATTACAGAGTTTGGGGCTACATCCGCGCGTGGGACACGAAGGAACTGCAAAGGCGCTACACCGCGCTGCTGAAGGTGGTAAACAAAGTGGAAATGTTCAGTGGATTTTGTTACACGCAGTTGACTGATACTTACCAAGAAGCTAACGGTTTGCTGTATGCCGATCGCACTCCGAAGTTTCCCCTAGAGGCGATGGCCGCGGCAACTCTCGGCAGGGATATTCCCGAAGAAAGTGTACAGTCGCAAGTTATTACTCAGTGCTAAGGGGTAATTGGGCAAGGAAAAAGTAAAAATCTCAGATTTTTTTCTGATTTCATTTTCACTTTTTACCGATATACTTCTTACAAAAATAGGGTTTGTAGTAAGGACTTTAGTTTTTTATACTTAAGATTTAAGGGTTCAAGCCCTGACTACAAACCTTAATGCCCCATTAGCCATTGGATTGATGTTTCAAAGCTTTTTCATGGGAGGTTTTGAATGTTCCACCCACAGATTGCGATCGGGAAAACGCCTTAATGTAACAGCCGCCACCTGTCACGATAAATTTGCAGCGGCCGACTACCAACGTTTGCAACAGCAAGGCATTTACACAGTCCGCGAAGGCATCTGCTGGCACTTAATCGAACAGTCGCCCGAAAAATACGATTTTTCCAGCGCAGGGCCAATAATCCGCGCCGCCCGCGACACCAAAATGCAGGTAATTTGGGATTTGTTTCACTACGGCTGGCCCGACGATATTGATATTTTCAGTCCTGAATTCGTGTCCAGGTTTGCCAAGATGGTGTGCGCTTTTATGGAAGTGCTGACGGAGGAAACCGACCAAACACCTTTTGTGACACCTGTCAATGAAATTTCATTTATTGCCTGGGCCGGCGGCGATTTCGCCTACATCAATCCCTTTGCCAAAGGCAGGGGAGAGGATCTCAAAATCCAGTTAGTCAAAGCAGCGATCGCAGCGATAGAATCAGTTTGGGAAGTGAATCCCCGCAGTCGCATCGTTCAAACCGACCCCGTAATTAACGTTATTGGCGATCCAGACAAACCCGAGGATCGAGACGAGGCGATCGCTTATCGAGAATCTGGGTCTAAAACCCCGTCCTTTAAGGACGGCTTTGCTAAAATATACATGGTCACAGACCCGCCCGGATTTAAGATACTCCGAAATAAATAGCAAGGTTGAAAGTCCTGTCAGAGTTGCGATCAGAAATAGGGGAAGCGAAAGGGCAATAGGAAAATCCGGCCCTGAAGGCAAACAAGTATTTTACTTGCGTACAAAACAAAAAAGTCGCCATAGGGCATTGGGAGACTCTAAACGGACATGGAGCGATGGTAAGACTACTCCGGTAGCACGTTGCTGTGAAGTGTCAAGGAATCCTCGCACTTATAGGGCGAGGAGGTATGTCAACTCAATATCAAGCTTGGGATATGTTGGCCGGACGTTTTCGCCCCGAACTCGGCGGTCAGGAAAAATATCTCGATATTATTGGGGTGAATTATTACGATCGCAATCAGTGCATTCACAAGGAAGAGCCGATGAAGTACACCGATCCGCTGTACCGGCCTTTTCGCGAACAACTGCAAGAAGTGTTCGATCGCTACGGCCGCCCGTTATTCGTAGCAGAAACAGGCGCTGAAGACGATTTTAGACCGATTTGGTTTAATTATGTGTGCACTGAGGTAGTGGCGGCGATGAAAGCAGGAGTTCCGATAGAGGGAATCTGCTTGTATCCGATTGTCAACCATCCGGGTTGGGACGACGACAGGCACTGTTACAATGGTTTGTGGGATTATTGCAATGAATCGGGCGATCGGGAAATTTACCAGCCTTTGGCGGATGAATTGCAGTTTCAAAGGCAGCAGATTGAACCGCTGCTGAAGTTGCACGAGTAAAAACTTCGATCTAATAATACTGTAGGGTGCGCCGAAGCAGACCTTATACTAAATCTGCGTTAAAAATTTCCGAGTTCTATCGCTTACCCTCAGATGATATGATGTTTGGCGAATTAACTATAATTAAGCCTGGATGATGTTACGGAACAAGTGCTTAATCTTTCTGGATCTCAGTCAGCACCAGGGCTGAATTAAATAAATCCTCACTCGATAACTTCATTTCCTTACTAATTAATTGCATTGCTTTACCAATTCCACAAACAACAATGCAAAAAAGACGAATTTTTCGCTCTACTTCTTCCCGATCGTTAATGATAAGGATAGTTGATTTATACCAATCTTCAAAGACTTTTGTTGAGAGAGCAGAAGCCATGTCACCTGGAAAATCAGAAAGTAAAAAATCCTGAGCAACCGTTGGTGTAAAATTTAGTTGTGCGAAGATATAACTGCTCCAGTTAAAGTCATGGATGCTCCAGTATTCTAAGCAGGCTTGGCGAATGAGAGCCTCATCAAATTCTGAGTAAAAAACTTTTGGTATTGAAGGAATCAATTCTGGATATTTTCTCCGAAGTCGTTTCAAATCCTTGTTCATAACTTTTAGCCTCTGCTGACCACCTAAATAATACTTGCCTTACCGATCGCCTCAACATCATAGTTTATCTCAATCTGCCAATAGTAGCATCCTCACCTTCAGAAATTCCCATCATAGAAAACTTCGATATCAATGGCAATGGTGCCAACTAACGAAAGTGCGATCGAAGGCATCCAACCAAATCATGCTTAAATACCCCCTTTATTGTTTAGTCCGCGTGGGCGAAGCCAGCGCTTAGAGCGCTTAGGCGGACGAAAGTTTGACAAGACGCGGTTTCAACCGCCGAGTATCTTTTTAACATAATTTGCGACTTTAGGTAGGGGCGGGTTTTCCACACAGGAAGTTATACTTCTAAAATATATTAAAGCCGATCGCGCGCCCAAAAAAATGCACTCCCAAACATTGCTAAAACCAGACGGCCGCCCACTCACACTCTACAGCCGCTACCCAATCCCAGAAGGTATTGCGGCCGTAAGTCCCAGCAATGAACCGGTACAGGCAAACCCGCACTTTCGCTGGCATCCTTTGCGCGGGGAATGGGTAGCATACGCCAGCCACCGCCAGGGAAGAACTTTCATGCCGCCGCCGGAATACAACCCCCTGGCTGCTACAATTAATCCCAAATTTCCCACAGAATTGCCGCCGGGAGATTACGACGTAGCAGTTTTTGACAACCGCTTTCCCTCGATGACTTTGCAGGCAAAAAACGCACCTCCAAATATTGTGGAAACTTTGCCCGCTCACGGCATTTGCGAAGTGGTAGTGTTTACTCAAGATCCGCTGGCTTCCCTCGGTTCTTTAGAGTTATCTCACTTAGAATTGCTGTTAGAAGTATGGGCAGATCGCACTTCAGTTATTGGCAGCCATCCCGAAATTCAATACGTCTTGCCATTTGAAAATCGCGGCGTCGAAGTAGGAGTAACTTTGCACCATCCCCACGGTCAGATTTACGCTTATCCCTTCGTGCCCCCAGTGCCGGCGCGGATGTTAGAATGTCAGTCGGTTTACTATGAAAAAAACAGTAGCGGTTTGCTGCAAGATATGATTCAAAAAGAGATTGCTGACAAACAGCGAATTCTTTATTTAGACTCCGAGGCGATCGCCTTTGTCCCCGCTTGCGCCCGCTACCCTTACGAAGTTTGGATTGCGCCGATCGCACCGACGGCCACATTTATCGATCTTACTGAAAAACAGCGTCAAGGACTCGCTAAAGCCTTAAAAACAGTCGCCCTTAAATACGACGGTTTGTGGCACCGCCAATTCCCTTATTTGATGGCTTGGTTTCAAGGCCCCACAGACGGGAAACCCCATCCAGAAGCGCATTTGCACGCCGAATTTTATCCGCCCTACCGATCGAGCGATCGACTAAAATACCTAGCAGGAACCGAACTCGCAGCCGGAATGTTTGCTAACGACGCTTTACCCGAAGAAAAAGCGAAAGAATTGCAAGCCGTATCCGTCCATCTATTTTAGATTTTAGATTTTAGATTTTAGATTTTAGATTGAGGAAACGCTAACTAAAATCATTGATTTTCTTCCTTCTTCCTCAGATGCATTATATCCGTTACATCCGTTACATCCGTTACCGAACTTTCATCTATGATACACTCATTAAATCCAGAAGTTGACAGCAAACTCGAATTCATCCGCCAAGCCTTAAGCGAAACAGGAGCGATCGCCCTGCGCTTGCGAGGCACAGACTGGTTTGCTTGGGCCACAGCCGGCGGTTCCCATACAGTATTGCTTACCGCAGAAACCGGAGTTGCAGAACTTTTAATCACCGCCGAAACAGCTTGGGTTCTCACCGATGAAATCGAAGCCCAGCGCTTGCAAGACGAAGAAATTCCTGGCAACTTTCAAATGCACATCTATCCTTGGGCAGATGTTGCACAGCGCGAAGCTTTTGTCAAAGAAATTACTGGTGGCGGTAACGTCATGAGCGATCGGCCAATTTATCCCAAAGAAACGCCAATAATCGCATCTTTACAGTCTCGCAAACAAACAATGATGCCAAGCGAATTAGAGCGATACCGACGAGTCGGGCGTTTAGCCAGTGAAGCCATGACAGAGGTACTTTCTGCTGCAAAACCGACATGGACAGAATATCAGCTAGCGGGAGCCGGTGCACAGGCATTGTGGGTCAGAGGTTTGCATCCAGCCCTGACATTAGTTGCTGGAGAAAGGCGTTTGCCGCTGTACCGCCACGCCACCGCAACCGCCGAAGAAATTGGGCGACAAGCAATGTTAGTATTTTGCGCGAGGGGATGGGGTTTGTATGCAAATTTAACCCGATTTGTCAGTTTTGACTTTCTTGGGGAAAATCATTCAGAGTTGCACCGACAAGTCAGAGAAATTGAAGCAGCAGGCTTGAATTCGTGCCGGCCGGGAGTATCGCTGAATGCGGTTTATGATACGCTGAAAGCTGCTTACGAAGAGGAGGGATATCCTCAAGCAATTAGGCAACACCATCAAGGCGGAACTACCGGATATTTGGCGCGAGAAGTTGTGGCAAATCCGGCTACTTCAGATATGTTAGCCGAAAATATGGCTGTGGCTTGGAATCCGAGTTTGTCGGGAGCCAAAATTGAGGATACCTTTGTAATTCACAGCGATGGAACGTTGGAGAATTTGACTTTCGATCCGAATTGGCCGAGTGTAGAAGTAGCGGGAAGGTTGCGGCCGGTGCCAATGGAAAGATGGGGCGATCGGCTTTAACTTATATGTTGGGGGCGGGTTCTCCTGCCCACCCCACAAAAACTAATTTATTTATCTATATATATCTATCTAATAGATGTCGTCACCGATCGACAAAACAAATATCTTAAATATGCAACCCCTGTAGTAAAACACTAATCTAGTCACCAACCCCAGCCTAAAGGCATGGGGCAAAGAAGAGAAAGGCTCACCACCTTTTAAATCTGAGACTAAAACAGTGTCTAGCTTGCGGGTCAAGAACCCAAACTGAACTATCTGGTGGTGGTACACCGAACGACGTTACTGGATGCTTCCCTAGTCTGTAACCTCTCGAATAGTCAGTAGCGAAGGGATATATACACACGGGCTTACCGCCACTTGCTATGCGTACAGGACAAACAGTGTCAGCCGGCAATTGTCCCGACGAAAGTACAGCACAAAAGTACACGGCATTTAGTAGTTCCAAGGCGGTAGCAAGCTTAACGGGGGACTAATCCTCCCCCCCATTCAATTGTAAAGCCGTCCTAAAAGGACGGGGTTTCTACCCATTTTTCTAATGAACACAGAGGCAATCGCAATCGGACCCCTAGAGGTATGGGGTGGAGTAGAATGCACTGTTAACCGCGTGGGCGACGAGTATTTCGACCAGTTGGAGCGCAGCGGTCACGCCACACGCCTAGAGGACCTCGACCTGTTTGCAGAACTGGGCGTGCGTGCCATGCGCTACCCCGTGCTGTGGGAACGGACTGCACCCGATGGTTTAGAGAGTGCTGACTGGTCGTGGGCGGATGAGCGACTGGGTCGTTTGCGCGAACTCGGCATTCATCCAATCGTTGGTCTAGTTCACCACGGCAGCGGTCCCCGCCATACCAGCCTCATCGATCCCAGCTTCCCTGAGAAACTAGCCGAGTTCGCCCGTGCGGTTGCACAGCGCTATCCGTGGGTAGACCGTTACACACCTGTAAATGAGCCACTGACCACGGCGCGATTTAGCGGACTCTACGGTCACTGGTATCCTCACGGACTCGATGGAATAACCTTCGCCCGTGCCTTGTTGATAGAGTGCCGTGCCACTGTACTCTCGATGCGGGCAATTCGTGAGGTAAACCCTGCGGCACAACTGGTGCAGACTGAGGACATGGGTAAAACTTACAGCACGCCCCTACTCGCGTATCAGGCAGAATTTGAGAACGAGCGCCGCTGGTTGAGCTTCGATTTGCTGTGCGGTCGCTTGAATCGGTCTCGCCCGATGTGGGGTTACCTATGCTACTTGGGCATTGAGGAAGCCGAACTCGATTGGTTCCTGGAGAATCCCTGCCCGCCAGACGTGTTGGGGCTTAATTATTACGTAACCAGCGAACGCTTTCTGGATGAACGCATAGAAAACTACCCAGACTCCTCGGTTTGCGGAAACGAGAAAGACAAGTACGTCGACATAGAGGCAGTGCGCGTCTGTGCTGAGGGTACAGCCGGTGTGCGCGGGCTGATGAAAGAGACATGGGAACGCTACGGGCTACCAATCGCCGTGACAGAGGCACACCTCGGTTGCACTCGCGAGGAGCAACTGCGCTGGCTTTATGAAGTATGGCAGGCAGCGCTTTCTATGTGTCGCGAGGGCGTGGACGTGCGTGGGGTGACTGTTTGGTCTCTCTTGGGTACGTTTGACTGGAATGTTTTGCTGACCCGCGCCGATGGCTACTATGAGTCGGGAGTATTTGATTTGCGCGGTTCCCATCCGCGCCCGACTGCCCTGGCCCGGCTGGTACGGGATTTAGCAGAGGGACGCCAGCCGGATCACCCCGTCCTCGACGTGCCTGGATGGTGGCGCCGACCTGTGAGGCTGCTTTATCCACCTTATAGTTGTTGCGCAGATGGGCAGCAGGATAACTGGGCTATGGGGCCTGAAGACTGGCGGCTGGAAAAGAACATGACTAATTCCCAATTAGCAATTAGCAAGCCCCAGCCTGTGCGTCCGCTGGCAATTGTTGGAGCCACAGGAACGCTGGGCAAGGCTTTTGCCCGCCTGTGCGAGCTCCGGGGCATCCCATACCACCTCCTGACACGCCAAGAGATGGACATTACCGACCTCGCGTCTGTCCGTGCCGCTCTTACTGAGTTGAATCCGTGGGCGGTTGTGAACGCTGCTGGGTACGTTCGCGTGGATGATGCGGAACGCGAACCTGACATCTGTCTGCGGGTGAATGCTGAGGGCCCAGCCATCCTCGCTGCTGCTTGCGTTGATGTGGGAGTGGCGCTGCTTACGTTCTCATCAGACCTTGTATTCGATGGGGCTGGTGCTACCCCTTATGTAGAAAGCAACGCTGTTGCACCCCTCAACGTTTATGGGCGCAGCAAAGCTCTAGCGGAGGCGCGGGTCTTACAGGCTAATCCCTCGGCGCTAGTAATCCGCACGAGTGCATTCTTCGGGCCGTGGGATGAGTATAACTTCGTGACGATCGCACTGCGTCAGTTGGCTGCTGGGCAGAGGTTCGTAACCGCAGAGGATTCGGTTGTTTCGCCTACCTATGTCCCGGATTTGGTGCATGCCAGCCTCGATTTGTTAATTGACGGCGAGTACGGCTTGTGGCATTTAGCTAATAAGAGTGCGATCAGTTGGACCGAGTTGGCGCGACTGGCGGCTTCTATAGCGGGTGTTGATGCGTCTGGTGTCGAAGCTCGTCCTACGCGAGAACTTGGTTTTGCCGCTGCGCGTCCCACTTACAGCGTTCTCGGCAGCGAGCGTGGCTTGCTACTCCCCGACCTTGACCATGCCATGTCCTGCTACTTCGCCGATCGGCAACGAGCTTAGATTTTCGAGTAGGAAGGAGTTAATATGTCTCAGGCTGGATCTACCCTCTCAGTAACAGGGGGAGCGCGATATATTATACATCTCCAAAAACTCTCAAGCTTTTTCCCCCGTTAGTTTATGGCGGCCTGCCCTCCAAGAGCAGGCCGCCATAAACTAACGGTCAAATAATTGTTTAAAGATTTATAGCAGAAGGAAGTTCGGCAACGGATTCTGTAACGGATGTAACGGATGTAACGGATGTAACGGATGTCAGTCCGATGGAAGTTCGGCAACGGATTCGCAAGGGCGGATGTAACGGATGTAACGGATGTCAGTCCGATGTCCGTCGGAAGAAGGAAGAAGGAAGAAGCAGTAAGCTGTGTTGCATCTAGATTGCCTATGGTATTAGAGAGGGAGAGGGGGTGAAGGGGAGAGGGGGAGAGGATTTGACGATTTTTGATCGGGACTCGAAATATACAATTTAAATGCACAACAGCTTAATAGCAATGGTTTCAGCGATTAAGAATGTCCTAACCGTCTTGGCGGTTGCTATATCACTAAAAATTTCCCTTGTTTTATTGACTGCCTGTAACTATTTTTTTGCTGTTTATACTAATCTTAGTTACACATAAGTGTTGCCCCTATTCGCCATGTGATATCAATTCCGGTTGCATTGGAATGATTAAACCGCAGAGTACGCTCTTAACGCAGAGTCAGAGAACACAGAGATGAATACAGGACTATGCTAACGGATTTGATATGATTAATCTACATACTACCCATATTACTGGTTCATAATTATTTTCCCGTTTTCAGCGAAATCTCTCGGCTGCTACTCTAAAATTTTTCACTAATCTAATTAGACGTTCTACCACTATTCTTTTTCTAGCCTTTTTTTGATTTTCTTGTTTGTGTTCCGAAGTAATGTCTTGAATTCTAGTTTTTTTGTCAGGACTATCAATGACTAATTCCCCCAAATATGCTTAATTTGCTTGGAACTTTTGTCCCTCACTTTATTCTTCACGTCGGGAGCGGCAAATTTTTATGTTCGCCGTTGCCACAGTTTCTCCCACTACTACATCTACGATTTCTTGGCCCGACGGCCTCACAATTTTTTGACCGCCCGTGCGATCGCGAACTCGAATTGTAAGGTGCTGATGGGCGCACCCTACAATTCGAGTTTGTGCGCTCGCGGACTAACTACTCATCTTCAGCATAGATAAACCGATACAATTCGCTAGGATCGGGTTCGGGGCTTTTCTCAGCAAAATCTACCGCATCATCAATTACTGCTTGAATCTTATTATCGATCTCTTTTAATTCTTCAGCAGTTGCCAAAGTTCGATCGATCAAATCAGCAGCCAACTTCTTAATCGGATCGCGGGGGAACCAATATTCCTTCTCTTCCTTAGAACGCAACTCATCAGGATCGGCCAAAGAATGGCCGCGAAAGCGATAAGTCAAAGCCTCGATCAAAGTCGGTCCCTCGCCGGCTCGCGCCCGCGCTACAGCTTCTTTCGCGACTTCCCGCACCGCCAAAACATCCATCCCGTCAACCTCAAAACCAGCCATGCCAAAAGCATGAGCCTTCTTGTAAATCAGCGGATCGGAAGTAGCTCGCTCGTGGGCCATCCCGATCGCCCATTTGTTGTTTTCCACGACATAAATAATCGGCAACTTCCACAAAGCCGCCATATTCAAACACTCAAAAAACTGCCCGTTATTTGCAGCACCATCGCCAAAAAAACAAGCAGTCACCCCATCAGAACTCTCATCCCCCAAAGCTTCGCGCCGGTACTTCGATTGAAAAGCCGCCCCGGTAGCTACAGGAATCCCCTCAGCCACAAAAGCATAGCCCCCCAACAGTCGGTGTTCGGCCGAAAACATATGCATCGAACCGCCGCGGCCCTTCGAGCAACCAGTTTCCTTCCCGAACAACTCCGCCATTACCTCCCGCGCCGGGACGCCCGCGCTCAAAGCGTGAACGTGATCGCGGTAGGTGCTGCTAACGTAATCGGTGTCATCCCGGCGCATCGATCGAATCACGCCTGTAGACACAGCTTCCTGACCGTTGTACAAGTGGACAAAACCAAACATTTTGCCCCGGTAGTACATCTCAGCACACTTGTCCTCAAAGTAGCGCCCCAAGACCATATCCTCGTAGAGCATCAAGCCCTCATCCCGAGAAAGGTTTACGCTTTGCGCGTCAAAAACTGGTAAAGTCCGTTCCTGAACCATAAATAATTAATACCCGACGATCGGCTTCCTAGACATCTAAATTTAAACTCACATCTTGCACCATTCTCCAGAACAGGCTTCCGTAGCCTGTTCCACAAAAAAGAATAGATTTTCTTGTGGAACGGATCCCAGAGCCCGTTCATAAAAGGCTTATTGAGAATGGTGCAACATCTCAGTTTAAACCCAGATGGGACACAACCGCAGCAGAAAAAGATCGCACCTTTTCTGTGCAGGAGTTCACCAATTGTTAAAATGAGTAGGGCAGGGCGGATGGCCCGGGATCGGAGAACCAACTCCCATCTAAACCCGATGCCAACGAATGATATAATTCCATTACTCTCAAACCCGAAAATGCTCTGCAAGTCAAACCACTCATGTAGCTGACGGGCAGTGGGGTTTGGCATTTTCCTCACTGTAAAACGCTGTAGAGGGAAAAAAATCAGATTATCTCTACGGCAAGTCCAAGATACCGTGAATTGGGCGGTTGGAAGCCAACACCAGAATTTTTGATTTGGTTTGCGGGAGTATCTCACTTAAGATAGGCTAATTCAGTTGCTAGCGCTTTGGGGAAGTGGACGAGTGTTAATTCCACTAGATTACTACCGGATTTTGGGTCTACCGATTCAAGCTACTGCCGAACAGTTGCAGCAGGCTCACCGCGATCGAACTTTACAGCTTCCGCGCAGGGAGTATTCCGAAGTTGCGATCGTCGCCCGCAAACAACTGCTCGATGAAGCCTGCGCCGTTCTGTCAGACTCAGACGGGCGCAAAGCTTATGATGCGAGTTTTTTAGCCAAAACTTACGATCGAGAGTCGGAAGCCGCACTCGAAGCCAAGCACCAGAGGTCGAAAACCTCAGCAGGCACGGCCACAGTTTTGCAAGACGCAGGAGAAACCGCTGCTGCAGAGTCCAAGGCTTTAGAGGCGGCTCCCGACCCCCACACTCCAAGTATTGAAATCGATGACAACCAATTCGTAGGAGCCCTGCTCGTACTGCAAGAACTGGGGGAATACGAACTCGTACAGAAGCTGGGTCGCCCGTATCTCAACAATGGCAGCATCGCGATCGCCGAAGGTCGTTTCGGCGACAAAGAGCTCGTGCGGCCAGATATAGTTTTAACCGTCAGCCTTGCCTGTCTAGAACTCGGCCGCGAACAGTGGCAGCAAGGTCAGTACGAAAATGCTGCAAAATCATTAGAAGCAGGTCAAGAACTGCTGCTGCGCGAAAGCCTATTTCCAAGCGTGAGGGGTGAAATGCAAGCCGACCTATACAAACTGCGTCCGTACAACATTTTAGAGTTACTATCCCTCCCCGAAGAAAAAGTCGCCGAGCGTCGCAAGGGACTGCAAATCCTGCGAGAAATGCTTCAAGAACGCGGCGGCATCGACGGTTCGGGAGACGATCGATCGGGTTTAGGAATAGAAGACTTCCTGCGCTTCGTGCAGCAAATGCGCAAACACCTAACCAGCAGCGAGCAGCAGGCTTTATTTGAAGCAGAAGCCGGCCGCCCCTCTGCAGTCGCCACTTACCTCTCGGTCTACACCCTGTTAGCCCAAGGATTTGCCGCCAGACAGCCATCAATGATCCGTCGCGCCAAGCTGATGCTGATGCAGCTCGGTCGCCGCCAAGACGTTCACCTGGAAAAAGCCGTTTGTTCCCTGCTGCTGGGCCAGACAGAAGAAGCCAGCAGGGCCCTGGAACTCAGTTCGGAAAAAGAGCCTCTCGCCTTCATTCGCGAACATTCCCAAGATTCTCCCGATTTGTTGCCCGGACTGTGCTTGTACGCCGAACACTGGCTACAAGAAGAAGTGTTTCCCCACTTCCGCGACTTGGCCAACCAGTCAGTATCCCTGAAAGATTACTTTGCCGACCCGAAAGTACAAGCTTACCTAGAAGCTTTGCCGCTTGAGGCAGAAACCGCCAACGAATGGGTGGTGGTGCAGCCCCGCTCCGGCAAACCCCCAGGGCGACTGCAACCGACAGCAGGCCGATCGCCCGCAGCAGTACCCCCACCATCGGGCAAGCAGGGAGCCAGTACCGTCACCTTGACCCCCGTACCAACCGGCGCCTCCACCGCAGCCTCAGGGCCGAAATCCCCGGCAACGGCGACCGTGCCGAGCTCGGCTGCCGCCGTCTCTCTCCCGACAGGTACGGCCCGACAGCCTGCAGACTCGACTTCCAAACCGCGCAGACGCAAAAATTCAGGGCGCAGCGGAGCAAGCGGCAAGGGCCTAACAGGCGATTTGGTCGATCGAAGCCGCAGCAAGGCAGCACAAATTTCCGCCAAAGTCAAGTCCATGCCTCGAAACAGGCTGGCTCTGTTTCTAGTTGCAGGTGTTGTGAGCCTGTTATTTCTGTGGTTAATACTCAGTCTGTTGGCGAGCGCGATACAAGCCCTCTCGGGCCCATCCCTGGAAGGTGAGCACGCCCGAGTCGGGCTGGAAGAACCGCCTATAGAAATCCCCCCTGTTTCCCAGGCTCCAGAGCCCAGCGCCGCGGCGTCGGGAGCAATGACTGAGACAGCAGCAAGAGACTTAGTTCAAAGCTGGCTGTCGGCGAAAGCAGCGGCTTTGGGCCCTAACCACGCTGTCGAAGAATTAAAGCAAGTTCTCACAGAACCGGCTTTGTCTCGCTGGCAATTAATGGCAGAAGCTCAACAGCGAAACAACGCTCACCAGCGTTATGTACACAAGCTGCAAGTTAATGGAGTTACCACAAATCCGACTAATCCCGATCGCGTCCAAGTAGATACCCAAGTATCAGAAAAAGCCGAAGTGTTCGATCGCGATCAGCCGGTTTCTTCGCGCAACGAAAACCTGCGGGTGCGCTACGATTTGATCCGCCAAGAGGGAGAGTGGCGGATTATGGATTGGCAAGTGATAAAGTAAGGAATTGGTAATTAGTAATTGGGAATTAGTAATGGGGAATTAGTAATTAGGAATTGGCAGCCGCCAGCTAGTAACCAATAACAAATAATATCAATTCCGGTTGCACTCCTCGAGATGATAGCAACTCTGGAAACGGCACGGTGCCGTTTCCCTACCCGAAAATAATCGTAGCACGGGCGAGGGGTCAGGGCGATCGCGATCGCACCAGATGTAACTATCGCCCGATTCATTTTCGGGAAACTGTACTGCCCATTGGTGTCAACAATCGCCTGAAAGCGTTGATAAATCTCGTTTTTACCTGAGTCTAGATCCGCCTAAATCCCCCTGATAGTCGGGGGACGAAAGAGAAGACTTTTGTCCCACCCTGATTAAGGGGGAGTAGGGGTTGACTTCGATCGGACTCTTCTCCCTCCGGCGGGGGGCTAGGGGGGCTTTAAGTTTAACAGTCAAACCGAGTTATTTATACTAATTTGGTAGGTGACTGGTTGAAGGGCTAGGCGGGCTCTAAGTTTAATAGTCAAACCGGAATTGATATGACTGGGTTAGAAGTTAAGTTGACACTAAGAAGGGCCAGGCGTCGCGTGCTGACTTTGGGTAATATTAATTCCGATGCCGCGGGATTTGAGATAACCAATCACAAATAACCAATAACTTGTTCCTTGTTCCTTGTTCCTTGTTCCTTATTTATTCGGCTATGACTTTAAATTTTGGGACTGGAGTTTTGAATTGCAGATTATTGTTGAAGGCTGGCGTTTTATTTATCATTCCTATTGCGTATAAAATCAATTTCAACTGCTGGAAATGCTCGATCGCCCGCGAGGACAAATTGAGCTTTTCCACCGCGATATGCCCTATATAGACGCAGCTTGGGAGACGAAATTTAGTTTGTTCGATCGCCTAAATGAAACTTTACTCCGCAGCATTAACAGCCCTGCGGTAAATCAGTCAGCGGATGTTACGCTGCGAATGTACTGCCCGCAGGACTTCTCGGCATCCAGCAGCGCGGCAACTTGGGTATTTGCAGCGACAGAATGGGGGATTGTTACGAGTACAGTATTGCAGGCGATGGGGGTTAAGTCGATCGCAGAAACTGCGGTTAATTCAGAAACGAAAATTATTACACTGTCGGCGCGATCAAAAGCCGGGTTAATTCGCAGCGGTGTTGAGGCCGATCGCATTGCGGTGGTACCTTTGGGAATCGATCCTAAAATTTATTATCCTGTCTCGGGCGATCGGCGTCAATCGCTGCGCGAAAGCTTGGGCTGGTCAAACTATTTTATATTTTTAAACATCGGAGGGCAAACGGACCGCAAAGGTATTCGCCCTTTATTAAAAGCCTTCGCTGCGGTAGTTGACAAATATCCCCATGCCAGATTAGTTTTAAAAGGTTCAGAACTGCTTTATCCGTCGAGAGACGAGATTGCCGAAGCCTGCCGAGTTGTGCTCGACGATGCGGAAAGAGCGAGAGTTTTACCGAGATTAATTTATACTGGCGGGCAGCTATCTTTTGCTCGAATAGCTGAGTTTTACCAAGCTGCAGATGCTTATGTTTCTCCGTATTTAGCAGAAGGTTTTAATCTGCCGGTGTTGGAAGCTGCAGCTTGCGGTTTGCCGGTTATTTGCACCGAGGGCGGCCCTACGGATGATTTTACGCGCTCGGACTTTGCACTGCAAATTGAAAGTAAATTTATGGCTGTGGCGAGGGAGGGGGAAACTTTATAAGGAATACCCTGAAAACCCCGTGACTTCAGTCCGGGGATGAAAGGGCGTTGCAGGATTTATCCTGCCTGTTCTCTTTACCTCAGTCATGAACCCAAAATCCAATCTTTTTAATTCAAAAAACTTCCTTAAAAAGCTTTGGACAAAACGGGACAGTATAGTAAACTGAAACAGTCAGGGTTAAACTCCCTTGCCATCGTGAAACAGGACATGAGACACACTTTTAGGCATAAACTGGGGGACAAAGTGCGGCGAAAACACTATAAACAGTCGAAACCGAAAATGTAGGTTTCAATCCAGCAAATAAACTTTTTCACGCTCGAATTGTTAAGTAGGGTAGGGCATACCCAAACTCTAGGGAAATATCCTAGTACGCTTTTGGAGATAGACCCGCTGGGATGCTTCTGAATTAGGCTCGTCAATTGGTGGTATCCCCACGGTTGAAAGGTTTAAGTATTGCCGTAAGGACAGAACATTTTAAGGTCAGTCGCTGAATTAAGAATCCCCTCGGCTTCAGCCAGGGGAGTGTCAACTTAGCTCCTGAGTGGGAACATTTGACTGATTTGATGCGAAGGGCGATCGAACAGCCTGGAATCGCTGCGAAAGCTAGGGTTGCGGGTCCGGGTTTTGTGGCCCAAAATTTTACTTGGAGGCGGGTTGTCGATCGATTGCTTGAGGTTATGGGAGGAGATAGAAAGAGAGAGGAGAAGTCTATTTTTGAGCCGATAATTTTGTAGTTTGGGCGTTTCAAGCCCTAGATCGGGAAATAGGTTTTTTCCGGCTTTAACCTTGTATTTATAATATATAGGGCTATCTGTGTTTCAATCCCTGATAGGGTTTTAGGTTTTTTCCGGCAGCTGATGCAGCGCAAAGCAGAACGTGAAGAGATGCTTGTTTCAATCCCTGATAGGGTTTTAGGTTTTTTCCGGCCGCCGGGGTCTGGGAGGCTTGAAATATAAGGTTTTCAAGGTTCAGTTGCGTCTGAATGCAATCAATATACCATTTGAGCGATCGCCCTGTCAAGGGAGCAAAATTCAAATAGACCTCAAACTCTCTCCCAGTAAACCTTACAGCATTTGCGTCTGACCCCCATGACGTACAAACCACTGCAAACCCAGTCCTAGTAAAGCTTTGGGCCATTAAAATTCACCCCCTCCCTTCAACACCTACAGCCAGACGCAAAATCACACCATAAAGATCGTAGTATCCAGCGGTGCGCGGCCACCAATCCGCTCTATCTTCCCCTGACAGCAAGCACACAAAAAGTGAAACAGAATACTATCTTCTTCCGACTTAATCACCCTACTCAGACGTTGGCGCATCCGAGCATACTGGGTATCCGTCACCTCGCAATGAAACACCGAATACTGCTTCCATTCCCCATAAGACTTGAGAATTTTGTGAATCTTAGTGCGGCGCTTGTCCTCAGAAATATCATAGCAAACCAAAACAAACATAACTCGATCGCCCTCCCTATTTCAAAATCAAAGGTGGATACTTATCAACTTCACCCATCAAATACTTAGCCATCAGCCGCCCTTGAATTTCAAACGCTTCTTGATAAGTACACGACTTTCCCATGACTGGATGCTTGAACTTTGACTGTTTCTTTTGCTCGTAAAGTCGCAAAAAATTGTGCAGCCCTTCTTTTGTTAATGAAACCGCCCCGCTCAACGGTTCTGCCGTAAAATCCTGAGGGGAAACTTTCTGCAAATTTATCGCCGTCAACACTACAGCATCAACTACCAAAGGTCGAAACTCTTCCATCAAATCCAGGGCTAACGAAGGACGGCCATAGCGCTCAAAATGCAAATATCCCAAATACGGATCGAACCCCACAATATTCACCGCACTTTGAACATCGTGCCGCAGCAGAGAATATCCCAAACTTAACAGAGAATTTACCGCGTCAGTAGGCGGACGGCGGCGCCGAACTTCAAAGCTAAATTCCCGCACCCGAATCAGCCGATTGAAGCAGCCAAAATAAGTCGCACTACCCGCCCCCTCCAATCCTCGCAGAGAATTAATACTCGAACTTTTCTCAATAGAGGCGATGACTTGTTTCAATTGTGCGATCGACTTTTCCAAATCCTGTGGAGAATATTTGCGCTGACACTCTAACAAAGTATTGCGGTAATTCTTGAGCTTTCCCCGTACAAACCCTCTCACTAAATGTACCGATTTTTCCGATTCCCCAGCCGCTTGCCACTGAGCTTTTCGCACAAAAATATTTTTCGTCATTTCCGGTTCCAACCTCCCCAAATAACGTCCGTTTACTGTCAAAAAACTCAAAGGAATGTGACGTTCCAAAAGTTCCACAACCACAGCCGGCGAAACAGTAGCCCGTCCCAAAGCAACAACCCCATCAATTTTGATTAATGGCACGTCCAACAGATTTTTTTTGTCAGCTTTAACCGTAAGACGTTCGTCAAGTTTGCCGATAAAAGCATCTTCTTGAGTAATATAAACTGTTCCCATTGTCAATTCTCCTATTTGCAGGTTAACTTGCTTCTTGATACCGCAGGACTTTCTGTGCAGCTTGCGGCAAACATTGCTGATAAAGGCTGCAACCTAGACAGCGTTTGCTATAATAGGCAGGAGGCATTTTGCCAGTTTGCAGCAAAAATTGGATAGCGTTGATAGTGGCGATCGTCTCTTGTCTCAATTGCTCAGAAATCTCCACTAATTGCCGCTGGTGCGATCGCGCGTAATACACATATCCAGCCGCAATATTTTTCCCCGCCATTTCTTCCAAACAAAGCGCTTGAGCGCAAACTTGCAACTCGTCGTTATCCCATTCCCCCTTCCGCCCCCGCTTATATTCCACCGGATAAAACTCACCCTCAGCCGACTCAATTAAATCCGATTTACCAATCAGTTTATAGCGCTCGGATTTCAGCCAAATCGCCCGCACCTGCCAAGTTTCATCCTGGTTAATCTCGCCCATCCTGTGAACGCGATCGTGCAAACTTGTCCCATCAATGGTATACTGATTGTCCGCAAATTCCCCCGCACAAAACATCCGCCAGCAGCGGTGAGCGCAATAGGAATACTGGTTAAGCGACGCAATAGAAATGTAATCAAAATCATTCATAATTCCAAGGGTTTATAACAGATTCTCCTCGTTCCCAGGCTCTGCCTGGTAACACAGATCCGGAGGCTGTGCCTCCAATTTTCCTCCGCGAGCAAGCGAGGCAGAGCCTCTGGATATCGGTTCCCAGGCAGAGCCTAGGAACCAGTTAACTATGGGTTTTACGTTAAGTTTCAAGAACTTTTTTTAACAACTATTCGCCTAGTCATTCCCATCCCCATCGGAGTTTTCCTCCCCACCCCGCAGTAAACAGCAAAATCAGCCAAAGCATTAACTTGCTTAATCGCTAAAGGCTCCACCTCTCCCAAAATCCGATAACTAACCTCCCCAACCATGCCGACAAAATTGCTTTCATAGTTAGTCAACTTTTCACTTCGGATATTGACAAATGTCGAAAAAAGTGCATCGAAGGAAAGATCGGGAAGTGCGATCGGGCTGTACTTATTCCAGCGACTGAGGAGACTATTAAAAACGCAATCTCTAGTAGGAATCACCGAATCGAATTTCCCTTGCCTAAAAGTAGTAGGAGTCGCAAAACTGAAGGCAATTAAGCGGTTAGTTTCTGAAGCTTGTTCGTAAAGTTGAGAGTAACTACAAGCATTAGCCCAAGGTTGATCTAATTGAGGAGTACCGAGGATATTCGCAATCAGCAAATCCGCCGGGCCAAGGTGCCACGGCTTCGAGGGATTGAGATTCAGCCAAAGATTCGTTAACTTGCCAAATAAAGTGTCATCAAGGAGAGTAATCCGCCACCAACAGAGAGAGTGTGCTGGAATCGATTGTGTGTGTTCCCATTCCAGGAAATGGTGTTTTTTGAAAGGGCATTTTTTAGTTTGCAAAGGGCTCAGAGTAAAAGCTTTATCAGCGGCAGCATCGTGGAGGTAATCGCCGAGTTGTTTGTCAACGGAACTCACGAGGGTGAGAAAGAGGGCGTGCAGGTGTCTTCCCGTGAGGTATCCGGGGGGAATTGGGGCCAGGGGAAGGATGTTGAGGACTAGACTGTGTGGCATAATTGGTTAATAGTTAATGCTTAAAATTGGTTCAATTTTTATCGTTCCCAGGTAGAACCTGGGAACGCATTTCTAGAGGCTCTGCCTCCTATTAATCTGCCCGAAAGCGGTATTCCATACACGCCGGAATTTTGAGTTTTTCAAACTCGTAATATCGCCCTAGCATTTTGACATTTTGGATGAGGCTAACAGGGGGCATATTAACCACATCGTAGCTAATCACTTGATGGGTAAACATCACATCTAAAGGGTTGAGAAGATAGGGAAAGATGAAGTCTGTTTCTGAGGGCGATCGCTTCACTTCCTTCTGTTCAACAATTTCGACTGCTGCTTTGCTCATCCACTTTCCCAACCGTATCCATTTCGCCAGTTTCAGAGGCTTCTCTGAGATTATGAAAAACTCAAATTTGCTTTCCGGCGCAATTTCTTTTGTTCTGCCAAAACTAGGGATATTTTTCTGAGTTTTCTCCATCTCGACGTGATAGTTATTATTGGCATATTTCCAAGTGTTGAGAGTAGAGGAGTGAGAAATAGATCGCCCCGGAGTAACATAAATCCCCTGTTGGTTGAGCGCCGTTAAATGCGGCTCGTATTTAGGAACTTGTTCGGGACAGAAATAGCGATAGGAATGTTCTTCAGAAACGGTGGTGGAATAGATTTCGCTATCCACCAAACCCAGCGCGTAACAAAGCGCGTAATTGTGAATTACAGGCTCAGTTTCGTAAAGTCTCCCTATCTCCCGAGTTGCAAAATAAAGGCTATCGTGCAACTCGATTAGACAGCGGTAAATAAAAGTCATGGTTGTTACTCCGCTGCTGCTGTAGCTCCTGCCTTACCCTTGATATGCTTCTTCGCGTAAGCTTTAGCCTCGTCATCGGCTTTCTTCAACATTTTTTTGAGTTCATCTTCATTGCCAATAACAGCTTTAACCTCTGTCACTAATGGTGTAAACTTATCCCCAATAAAGTCTTCATGCACGATAAATTCCTCAGACAGTAACGTTTGGATAGCAGTCCTAG
Organism: Microcoleus sp. C2D2; assembly: GCF_036702495.1. Lineage (NCBI taxonomy): Bacteria > Bacillati > Cyanobacteriota > Cyanophyceae > Oscillatoriales > Microcoleaceae > Microcoleus > Microcoleus sp. C2D2. Next base: position 27,990 of record NZ_JAUBTO010000042.1, read on the forward strand.
CAGCCATAATCACATCATCTTCATTGAGAGGGTTGTTGGAATTAAGTTTATCCTCAACCTGCAATTTGTCGTAAATTGCTTGCGTCCAGCGGAGGTTACTGGTAATTTCGCCGTCGGCAAATACCACGCCAATTAACTCATTTCTGACTCGACCTGTGCGGGTGGTTTGAGCGCCATAGTGCCGCGTTCTGAGGATGTTGTTGAAAACATACAAAAAACTAGCTTCTGTAGGGTCTTTCAGGGTGACAATGCTAGGAAAGAAAATCTGGGGTTTGATGTGGTCTTGCTGATTGATGCGACTGGTAACTTCGCCTGGTTTGGAACCTGCTTCACCCTTAGATGCCATTGTGCCATTCTCAAAGGGAGCATTGAGGGTAAAAGTCTCGTGAGATTCATCAAAAGCGGTAATTGAAAATGCTGTGTCAACTACTACTTTTGATTTCTCTGAACCAGAGTCACCGATCGCAAATCCGTAGATAATGCAATCAGGATTATTCATTGCAAACTTGACATTGTATTCGCAATCTTCAGCGGTCATAAAACCATAGTTACGCAGCAACTCGCGACCGACTAAACGTTCTGGTGTAGATTGCTTGCGCTTAAACATGGTAAGGCGGCTGATAGGTTTTTGGTCTTCAATTCCTGCCCTGACTCGCGCTTTATTCAGTTCTCCATCTGTCTGAAAGAGAGGATAAGATTCTGTCACTCGTACAGTCAGGAAGTGGGCATATTTCCCCATTGGTTTGTAAGGGATGCTGGCATGAAATAATTTAGCATCAAGGGTTTTTAAGAAAGGCATGATTTGTCTCCTAAGTGAAATTTGGAGTTAAAATGTTACTGGTGCAAAATGCGTGTAGCTTGTCAAACACTAGCTTCAGCTTTAATTGTCAGCTTCGTCCTCAGATTCGTCACCTGATTTTTCCTCTTTAGCGCGATTTTCTTTGTCATTCTCTAAACGATAAAGGAATTCGCAGGTATCTCGGATTAGGTTGATTTGGCGGCCGGCTAAACGAGCCCGATCGCCCGCGAAAGACTGCTCAAATACCTCCTCAACAAAGTATCGACTAAACTCTAAAATTGCCTCTCGTTCTTCCTCCCGCTTGCTGAAAATCCAGCGCCCTTCAGCAGTAGAAGCGTGAACGCGATCCATGAGCTTTGAAACTTCAGCAGCAACAACAAACACTAAAGAAAAACTATGATCGGCTTCAAGGATAGTTTTAGAAGCAATATCAATCGGTTTCAGCACAGCATTTGCCTTGGGATTGTATCGCTTACTTGCACGGTAAAATCTGCGATACAATTCCGTCAATTTTTGGGGGTGGTTTAAACTTGATGCGGTTGTCACAGTCAATCGTTCCTCTTCATGATTATAGTGGGCATTGGAGTCAAAGCAAGGGTAAAAATGATAAGCATAAAGCTTAATTTTTTGAATTGATGCCGTTTCATTTTTCTGTTTGCGAACCCATTGATTTAGGTAGCTAAATACATAAAGCGGGCTGGTTTCAAAATCCTTGGCGAGTTCAGTTAATTTACCCCAGTTGGAGTCATAGCCGGACTTCCCCTGTTTCGCATTAACATCAAGGTGAATGGCATAAGCCGCAGTTAAGACATTTAAAGGTGCAGGATAAGATTTGCCGTTTTCCTCCCAACCTTCTAGGATATAGTCGAGGCGGAAGCGATCGCGCTTCGTCAATACCCTAAAAGCTTGGGGTACACTGTCAAGAAATACGGTTTCTTCAAATTCTGCACCGTCGTTAAAAGGCGGAATTGGCGACTCTGAAACTACGGTTTTAACATCTAGAATCATGGGGAAAGCAAAAGCTAGCCAAGCTGGCATTACCCAAGATTCGGTATCAGTTGCATCTCGACCGGGGGGAAGCGCCATGAAGTAAAATGTTAGGGGCTGGTCTTCGGGATAGGAAAGTTTGAAGGTGCGGTCTTTTCCTGGTTCGAGGTTTTCATCTATTAGGAAAGCATCGACACTTTGGTAGCGATCGCGTCCAAAATCTGCTTGCAAATCCTTGTTGATAAAATGATTGCGAATGCTGGTATCAAAGCGGCTTTGGGCAATGCTAGTGTAGGCTTTTTGCAGAAACTTATTTGTTTCTGGGGTAAAGTAATATGTGGGATAAAAATAGAGATAGCGATATTTGCCATCTTCAAATTTTTTGCCCACAGCTTGAGTTTGATTCATTAAAATTTGCCTCAGCATCATTTCCAAACCTGCAATACTAGAAATATTGCGTTTGGCGTTAGAACCTCCCAACATTTGTTTGTTAGTGTAAACTTGAGGGGTGAACAAAACGGCTGATTCCATTTGTTCTGTTACCGTATAAGCTGAATGGGAAATCGAACAGATTAACTGTCTTCCTCTACCCTGTTTCTTAGCGAGTTGGTAGCGTTCCAATTCATCTAAAAATATCTTACTGGATGCTGTGTCCAATGGTGTATTTCCGGGTAACATGACAACCCGCGTTACCCACAGTCGCAAATCGTCCCAACCGTCGGGCAATTTGTACTGTGAAAGAATGGGTTTAATCATTTGGGAAATGTGGGCGATCGCCTGTTCGCAAACCTCCCGCACATCCTCAATGCCTGGGTGATGTTCTAGGTACTTTGCTGCTAAATAGTACCATTCGTAAGGAACGCCACCTGTATTACCTTTTAGCTTAAGTTCTTTTAGGCGTTCATTAATCCGTTGAATTTCTCTCAGGGCTGGCAGATACTCGGACAGGTTCCAAAACTTAGCAATTTCCTCGACAATATCTAGATGAGGCAGTGCGGGTAGTTTTTTGTCTTTTTTACGTGCAGCTTCGATGGTATTAACCTGTTCTCCCCAAATCTTGCGACTCACTAAGTCGCCAAGTTCAGCAATCTGGTCAATCCGAATATCGTCGTCAAAATTGAAGCTGTAATCAGCAGACAAAACATTTTGTCTTTGAAATTTTATCAGATTATCGCTGCGACTTTTTGCAACAGAATTTTTACCTATTTTGAGAATGCGTAACGTAGCAGCGATGGCAACTAGCATCAAATCTGACGCATCAAAAAACAGGTTATAATACTCGGCATATTTCATGCCTTTACCATCTCTGCCAAAGCCAGTTTGTCGCCGTTGCAGTTGTCCGGCGCAGAGTTGTTTGATCTTGCTAACTACTCGTTCGGGTAAGTCTGCAATTGAAATAGCAGGAGCATCCCGCCGTGCTAGGTAAATTACACCTGTTGGTAGGTAAAGCAATGGTTCATAGTACGTGCAAGGGTCGGTATTTAGTGCCGTATGCGCTTCCATTAAAGCGTTATTGACGACGTTGGTAAGTACGCCTCTGTTTTCAGCGATGCTGTGATAAGTGAATTTTAATTGCCCGCCGCTGAGGCTGTGGATTAACTCGTTTAGCCGGGTATTTTCTGCATCTTGGGGATGTTTGATAATAGATGCTAGGGAATCTGCTAAACAGGTTAAGTCTGAGAGGCTGCGGAGTGTGCGATCGCGCAAAACTGGACTTAACCCAAATTCAGAAAAATTCCAGTTAGTATCCCAACGCCGCTGAGCGTTGTAAGCAAGGCAGAGCAAGTCGTCAATGTATTCTCGATAAGCATCTGGATCGTCGGGATTGATGAAGCTATCTATTCCTAACTGACGCACTTTTTCATCTATAATTTGACGGTGCTGTTCTAGCGGTAACTTGCGACAATCGTTGGGGACATCGGGAAATTTTTCAAAGTCGTGGAGAATAAAGCCAGCAATTACTAACCGCCGTTCTGGTTCTCCCACCGATCGCCGCACGGTGGTGTCGAGTTTTTCTAACCGCTGTTCAATTAAATTAGCAGGAAATAATCCATTTAGCAGGTGAGTATTTAGGGACTGATCGGCTGCATTATGCCGTCTCACATTCTCTTTTCCTTGTTTGCGATCGAGTTCGTCAAAAAATTTGCCGCCTTTGGCTGTGACGCCAATGGCAACTCTCAGCAGATTTGGCAAGACATATTCTGCGAAGTCTCCCATGACGCGATCGCCTGGATTTTGACTCTGAATGGCTTCTCGCAAGAGTTTGAGAGTTAGTAAGTCGCGAGTTTGAGGTTCGATTGTGCGATCGGAGGTTTGAAAGTTTGCCCCTAATTCTTCATCTTGCAACCAGTCATCATCTGGATCATCTAATTGTTCAGAGTTCAAATTAACTGGGATATCAAAATTTAATGAGAGTTGTTGGTACTCTTCGTCTGGTTTTTGACGTTTTTTAGCCATTTTATGCCTCTAGGGAGTCTATGAAAGAACTCACTTATCTTTTTTTGACAAAAAAGCTCTACAGGCTCTGATGTAGTTACACTAATCCTGTAGAGCCTAACTATTGAAAATTCGCAACTTGCTACTATCTAGCGCCTTTGAGATACCTTTTTAGAGCCTCGGAGGATTACTAAAAAGTCATAGACTTCTGCTTTGACCTCCTCTGACTCAAACTCATTTCTGTCCAATGCAGTTTCTAATAAGTTCTGAACTTTTTCCAGCAACTCAAAGGGGTGGCGATTTCTCCCTCGAACTTTCTTTTTGTTTTCCAAAAAAGGTTTCCGCGAATAGGGAATAAATAGCAAAGGCCCTCCCTCACCAGAGCGTTTTGGCTTTGGCATTGTTAATGTCTCCTGTTTAGTTTTTACAGACTGGAAAGACTCACGGCTGCTGACTGCTAACAGCAGCAGAAGGGGGGTGTTATACCCCCACCCAAATAAAGTGACGCTAAAAACCGTTCTGTCTAGAGAACAAGAAGGGCTGCGATTACATATCTGTGTTCCTACTCGCGATCGTTGCTCACAGAGCCGCGAAGCTTTCCATGGTCTAAGTGTAAGCGATCTAAACATAGTTGTCATCCTTGCTATATTTATGTACTATGGTGTGGACAGGTAGAAAAAGCTTATTAATTTTTATTGATAGCTTAACACCCTATTAGGGATTGAAAAAATTCGCTGCGCTCCTAATGGCGTTCGTTCCTCTATCTTTCTACCTGACTTAACCCCCCCTATTAGGGCTTGAACTTCTACGCAATCCATATTTCATCCCCCCTGCTTTTGAGCCAGTGGGCCAGGGTATCTACCAACAGGGCCGACTGGCCAAAAGCTATAGAATAAGGTGCAGTCGTATCGTGGACACTGTAGCGATCGCAAATCGGATAAATCTGAAAGTGCACCGGCAGTCGCAGGCGCGATCGCACTTCAGCCACCGGATAACGCAGCACATAACAAACCAATGCTTGCTTCTTCAAACGCTTGTTAATTTCCCCGATCCAATAATTCTCAGGTTGCACAACCTCAATCCCCGTCAAAACCTGAACTTTCCAAACAGAAGCATTTTCCTCTAATTTTCCCGAATAAGTAAATTTCCAATTCAGTCTTTCCTCCCGATAACTGCGCAACTTCAAAAAAGCCAGACAGTGTTTAAATCGACCTTTGGCAATTGGTTGCCCAAGGCGTTCCGATGTCTCGTTCAACATTCGCATAAATGCAGATTCCGTCATCGGTTCGATTTCCAAGTTGCTCAAAATTCCTGGTAAATCGTAAGTTTTAAATTTGTCTGCCTCGTGGGAATCGGTTAAATCGCAAATGCCACATTGCAGGGGACTAGAACCTCGAAAACTGCTAGCATCCTCAACTATCGGATTTCCTGTCTTATTTCCCGATCGCTCTTGCCAGTCTTTACCCCACTGTTTAATATCACCTGCCACTTTCCCCAAGTTAGTTTTAAATACTTTTTGAGCAGCTTCCTGAAAAGCTTTCTGACTTGATGCGTACTGCTGTTTAATTGTCCTGTGCCCTAATTCCCAGCAAATTTGAACTGACTGCACCGCACCCCAACGGGAGTAATATCCCTCAAAATTGTTTATTTGGCGGTACTTTTCGCGAATTTGTTGATAGAAAAAAGGACGATCGTAAATTCCGCTAGACTCTAAAGTGGCAGTATCACCGACAAACAAGCGTTCAGCTAAGAAATTAGGGATGAGTGCTATGGCTGTGAAATTTTTAAACTGAATAAATTCTCCATTGCGATCGCAGCCATCGTGTCGCCCCAACCTTCCCAATCTTTGGATGAAGTTGCCCGCATCGGCGGATTCAAAAATCAGCAAATTGATTTTGAAGTCTACCCCAACATCAATTGTGCTGGTACCGAGAACTAAGTCTGAGGAGAGCGATCGCTCTTTTTCCATTTTTCCCGACAACCCGGTATTTTCGCCGACAACTAAACCGTGAGGCTCGAACAATTCCCGAAAAAATGGTGTCAGCCGCTTGACAGCAGCAATCGAATTCAGGATAATCGCTCCTTTACTCCCCGGATTGTTTTTAATGTGAGTCAGGATGAGATTTGCGCTTTCTTTCAGCCAAGTTTCAGAAGCTTTTGAAGTTGGTTCTAGGGAAATAAAAGTCAGCGTACTTTCCCTTAATATCTGCCGCCAGCAGTCTGCTTTCAACTGTTCAATTTCATTAAGGCGATCGGGAAACTGATATTTGCCTGCTTTTAAAGGGTCGATAGTTTGACAGCGAAAACCTGCTGTTTCTAGTCTCTTAATTAATTGCTCGTCAGGAGTTGCTGACAGAAATACAAACTTTTTCCGGCGGTTTGTATTGCGAATTAATAACAGGGTATTGATGACGCTGGCAATCTGAGGAGCTGCAAAAACATGAAATTCATCAAAAATGAATAGGTCAAAATCTTTGTCGATGCGACCCCACAGTTTATCGGGGCTATCTTCAGAGCTTAAATACGCTCCTCGGTGGAGATGGTGCAAGATATCAGGGTTAGTTAATAAAATCTCTGATTGACCTGTGCGAGATGCGATCGCGGCTGCTTTTCTCAGCTTTTCATTTTCTGCATAGATTTCTAATTCCGAGCCGCTGAGTCGGACAACACGGGGTTGATGTTCGGGTTTGAATTGTTCGATATAGCGCTTAATTTGAGTCTCCTGATCTCGCGCCAGTTCATTCGTAGGATATAGCCCCACTGCACAACAATCTGTCTGCAATGTTTCTAAAAAAGCGGCTAAACTTTTGCCATCGCTAGTGATAGCTGAGTTGAAAATGACATCAATATTGGGGTTGCGAATTGCTTTTAAAGTTTCGGCTTGATGCCAAGAAAGAGTCCAACCTTCCGGTAATTTGACTTTCTTGGGAATTTCCGCAGCGGGACAGGAGTAAACGGATTTGAGGGTAATCTGGTAATCGGACATACGCTGAATTTGTGTCCGTAAAAAGTGGATATTCCCCATATTGACACCGACAATAGAGATAATCAAGCCTGTACAATGAGAAAGTGTCCGTATATTTATGAGTCGCAAAGGTCAATCGATCACCCTATCGGTTTCTGAACGAGATAAAGCTGAGTTGGAAGCCTTGGCCCAAGAATTCGGGAAGACGTGGGGCGATCGCCCGAACATATCCAAACTGATAGAAGCGATCGCCCGCCGCCAACTGACGATCGCCCCCAACCACGACTGGCCGGAAACCCGCATCCAAGCCCTAGACATCGCCCGACAGCAATTGCTTGACTTGGGCAAAATTGATGAAGCGCTGGCAATTGCCCAATTGTTGAGCTCGCGCAGCGAACTAACTCTCCCTTTCCGGGCCCAAATCGATCGGTTTTTGAGCAACCCATTACCTGCTTGGCGGCAAAAAATCGATAATTTTATCCACAGAAAACAACCCTTCCGCCTGTCTTACCGGGATGCAATCGATCGCCTTTGGAGTTACACAGTCTTGCACGCTCGCATTGTCCCCATAGAAAAGCGACAGTATTTAATGTGTCGCTGCGAAGAATCTGAGGGTAATCAAGACGTACCGGGACTCGAACACAACTGGACGCTGCTGCTCGATCGCATTGAAGATGCTGCGGTGATTTCGGTCGATCGACCTTGGCTGCCAGATTTAGCCAGGATTCCCGTAGAATTTCATTTATCCGGCAGACTTGCCTTTAACTACAGGCGCAAGCAAGGTGATGTGGAAGTCAGCGACTTAGAAGGCGATCCGCCAATTAGACGAGTGATTCGGAATATCTCAAATACCTTCTGGTTTTTTCGCGAAATCTCTCCTTACTGGGAAGATTGCGCGATAGTTGCCCCAGAGTCAGTGCGCGATCGATTCCAACAAAAACTGATCGCCCTCTGCAGCCAATACAACCTGGAAATCCGCGATTAGAGGACACCGCACCGTGCCGTTTCCCTAGGGATATCGAGGAGACGGCAATGCCGCTTCCCTACGGAAATAACAGATTAGCCGTCCAACAAAAAGCAGCCCGTAACAGGCTGCCCATCGAAAAAACCGTTGTTGAGTTAGAGGAGAAAACTTTAAATTGAATTGAAATTGCCGCTGTTTCAAGTCTCTGCGACTCCCGCCGGGCGATCGACTGCCAGTCACTTTCGCCATCTTTATCTTTATCTACCACTGAGTGACTTTGCCTTCAGAACAAAACTTCAAATTCCGACTAGAATGCTGCTGAAAGTTCGTTGACCATTTTCACTCGGCCTTTGAGCACCGCCCGCAGCAAGCGGTTGACACAGCCTCTATCTTCGTCATTCAGAGAGTCGTCGAAGGTGGCGGCCATCAAGCCGTAGCGATCGGCCAGAGTCAAAACGCCTGTGTCGGTTACAGAAGCGAGGATTTCAGATATAGCGCCGGGGAGGAGTTGTAGTGGAATCATGGCAGTTCTGTTGAGTTCGATATCTAGATCATTCCTTGTTTTCCCGAAAAAATCAGTGATATTAATGAGGTTCCTAATGTGATTGTGATGCGTGTATGTAAGTGATCCGAGTCGAGTCAATGTGTGACGCGAATCACAGCGCCACAGGTGGCGGCGGGCAATTCCATGCCGGGCGGATGTTTGGGTAGGAGGCGGGACTGACGGCGTTTAGCTAAAATGACGTTAATCTCTCAACCAGTTCAATTTTTACCCCAGTACCGAAAATGCTTGATTTTCTCAATCCCATCTTGGGCCGCAAGCCCGATCGCATCAAAGCCAATGTTGAAATCTATACTTGGCAAACCTGTCCCTACTGCATCCGGGCAAAAACTTTGCTGTGGTGGAAAGGCGTAAATTTCACAGAATACAAAATTGATGGCGACGAAACCGCTAGAAATGCAATGGCCCAACGCGCTAACGGACGCCGCAGCGTGCCCCAAATTTTTATTAACGGTGGTCACGTCGGCGGCTGCGATGACATTCACAAACTTGATGCAGATGGAGAGTTAGATTCGCTGCTAGCTCAACCTGCAGTTTAAATTAATCTAGGTTGGGTTTCGTTCCATTTAGCGATACCTACACTCATTAGTTGGCGATCGCACGGGTGGTCAGAAACCGGGTTTTTTCGCGGGTCTACTTCGCCCGAGCCCGCACGCGGGCGTAAAAAACCCGGTTTCTGAGAGTCCAAGTGCGTCCTCGACTGAAAATTACCAACTTTTAGCAATTTTACCTCGATCGGCGGGAATGCCCCCGCTATAATCTTTGATTTAGCGGCGGGATGAAAGCCAGGTTTATTTTGTCAGATATCTGACCAATGCTGAAAGCCAGGGAAGATATACTGGCAAAATAAACAATCTCCTACATAACTTCACGACAATTTTATACACACCATCCAAACGTGTCTTACCATGAATCTATAAACACGGTAGAAATCGCCCCCAGTGTATCACGCAGTCAAAGTCAGAATCTATCCCACTCCCGAACAAGAGCAATACCTAGCTCAATGTTTTGGTAATTGTCGTTGGTTATACAACCGAATGTTGAACCTAACCACAACGACTTACAAGGAAACTGGGAAAGGTATGAGTAAAGGTGCAATGGATAAATTGCTACCGGGGTTGAAAACGGAATTTGACTGGTTGGGAATTGCTTATTCTCAATCATTGCAACGGGTAACATTCAATCTCAGTTCAGCATTCGTGAATTTCTTTGAAGGTCGTACTAAATATCCGACTTTCAAAAAGAAAGGAGCGAAACAATCGGTTTCATATCCTCAGAATGTCAAGCTGATGGTTTCAGAGAAATCGATTAAATTTCCTGGTACATTGGGATATGTCAAAACTAAGTTTCATCGGAGCTTACCTGATGGTAAGCAAGGTTGCGTCACCATCTCACAAAACACAGATGGCACGTACTTTGCATCAATACTGTTTGAAGTGTCCAAACAAACATTAGAACCAGTCAACGATGCAATCGGTGTAGATCTGGGATTGAAAGATTTTGCGATCGCCTCTAACGGAGTGAAGCATAATCAGCCTAAAAAAGCTCAGAAAAAGCTACAAAAACTAGAACGCAACAAAAAACGCAAACAACGTAAATTAGCCCGGAAAAAGGGCTATACGAACCGTAAAAAAGCGAAATTGCTGGTGGCAAAAGTGTGTAGCAAGATTGCCAGAATCCGCGAAGACTTTCTTCACAAGCTATCCCGCAAGATAGTCAACGAAAACCAAGTAATTGTGACAGAAAATCTCTCAGTCAAGAACATGGTCAAGAATCCCAACTTAGCCAGAGCTATTTCTGAGCGAGGATGGGGAACGTTTTGTACGATGCTCAAATACAAAGCTGAACAGTTGGATCGAAATTATGTCGAAATCAATCGATTTTTTCCATCATCACAGCTTTGTTCAGAAACGCTGCTACCGATTCCTCAACTTCAGAAAGGTTGGGATAGTCTGAAGGTACGTTATGTAGACTGCCCAAACTGCGGAAAACAACACGATCGTGATATCAACGCCGCGATCAATATCAGAAATGAAGGCTTGCGGATTTTGGCGTTAGGAACTAGCGCTTCTGCTTTCGGAGGGGGTGTAAGCCCAAAACGATCTGGACGTAAAAAATCTACCATCGTCTAGGCAATCCCCCGTGAAGAAAGAAGCTTACACCATACTGCTGCGTGCAGTTGGTGTAGGTAGTTCACTGAGATTGTCTTGCCGCCATTTAGCATCCGATCGCCTGTCTGTTTGCACTTCTAAGACGCGAATGCCACTATTGGGCAGCGAAATTAATTTTTGTTTGAACTGTTCCCAATCCTCAATTACCTCGTGTTCCACGCCATAAGTTGCACACAACTGAGCAAAGTTGATATGCTGCGGCGTGGCAAAAAACTCTTCAAAGGGCGGGTCAAATTTGGCAACGGGCAACATTTCAAAAATTCCGCCGCCGTTGTTATTAATTAATATGATTGTCAAATGACCAACAAATTTATTTTTAATTAAAAAGCCGTTCGTATCGTGCAAAAGTGCTAAATCGCCTGTTAGCATGATGCTGCTTTGATTGCGGTGAGCAACTCCCAAAGCTGTTGATAATGTGCCGTCTATACCGTTAGCTCCGCGATTGAAAAACGGTTTTATTTCTAAGTTGTTCGGCTTCCAGAAAAACTCTACATCTCTGACGGGCATACTGTTGGCAATAAATATCGGTGTTGCTGGCGGCAAAATCTGGGAAAGCAGCCAGGAAACTTTGGGTTCGATTATTTTGTTAATTGCTGATATTTTTTGGTCTATTGTTTCTCTGACTTGGATTTCGGTGTTGCGCCAAAGCTGGAGGTATTCGTTTGATGGAGAGGTTAGAACCCCCCCTAACCCCCCCTTGTTAAGGGGGGGGACAAGAGTTGACTCGCCCTGATTCAGGGGGGGGACAAGAGTTGACTCGCCCTTGTTAAGGGGGGGGACAAGAGTTAATATAGTTGCGAGATTCTCTACGGAGGTTCGCAGGTGAATTGTTTTGCCATGTAGCGGATCGAAGTTGTGGTGGCTGGGGTCGATTATATATCGTTTGGGTTGGGTTTTATCTAACCAGTTTCGCAGTTCTTTGCTTGTGGGTAAGTCTCCGATTTGAATGGCGATTTCTGGGGTTAATTTATCTGCTAGTTCGCGGTTTCGCAGGATTAAATCGTAGGTGGAAATTAGATGGGGGTTTAGTTGGGCGTAGTTTCTGACTGGGGATAGTCCTTCTGCTAAAACTGGCCAGTTTAATAATTGGGAAATTTGGGCGATCGCACTACAGTATTTTTCGGCAAATTGAGGCTGGGAAACGCCTGCAATAATTATCCCTTTGCTGCACTTGTGCCATTGTTGCATTGTACTTTCTTCTCCCCCCCTTAACAAGGGGGGGCTGGGGGGGGTAGAGCTTTCTCCTGCACAAATTGGTTCTAATCCTGCAAAGAAATGTTCGGGATTGAATTGTGTTTCTAACGCTTCTACAGCTATGTCTGGAACGGGTACAAGCGGGTCGCGAAAGGGGATGTTGAGGTGGACGGGACCCTTGGTGGGAAAGATCGATCGCTCAATAGCATACACGATCGTCTGCCGCAGATAGTCTAGCATTCCTATGGACGCAGAAGGTATCGCTAATTCGGCTTGCCAGTTCGGATAATTGCCGTATATTTTAACTTGGTCTATCGCTTGTCCGGCGTGACAGTCCCGCAGTTCTGGAGGTCGATCGGCGGTAAATATTAGCAGGGGAATCCGACTTTCTCTGGCTTCTATTATGGCAGGATAAAAGTTGGCTGCGGCGGTTCCTGATGTGCAAATTAGTGCGGTTGGTAAACCGGATTTTTGGGCAATTCCTAATGCAAAAAAGCTGGCTGAACGTTCGTCGAGTATGGGAATAGTTTCTATTTTGTTGTTCTGGGCAAAGGCTATTGTTAGCGGTGCCGATCGCGAACCGGGACAAATCACGGCTGTAGTTAATCCCACTCGTTGCAATGTCTCTGCTAATACGGAAGCCCAGACGGTGTTTGTATTGCGAAAATATATTGGCATTGCTAAATCTGAGTAGCTCAACTCTGTATTGTGCTACGATATTATACCCAAATAATTGTCAGGATACATTTTTATGATTCTTGAGGCGGTTGTGCTGAATGTCAAATCGGGCTGTGAGGGTGATTTTGAGATAGCTTTTAGAGAAGCTTCCAGTCTGATAGGGTCTATAGATGGATATTTATCTCACGAACTTCATCGCTGCACAGAAGTTCAAGGAAAATATCTATTATTGGTGAGATGGGAAAATTTAGAAGCTCATACAATTAGATTTAGGAGTTCCGCTGAATATCAAGAGTGGAAAAGAATGCTTCACCATTTTTACGATCCTTTTCCCATAGTAGAACATTTTGAAGAGGTGAAAATTAAACATTAACACAGACTCAATCAATGAGCCAGACAACTCTACATTCGGCAAAGTAGCTGAATTAGACTAAAGCATTTAAAAGTGCCTGCAATTTGAGCTGAATTTCTGCTAGTTCTTTCTCGGGTTCCGAACCCGCCACAATACCAGCACCAGCATACAGTATAGCCCGATCGCCGTCGATTAAAGCCGATCGAATGCCCACGGCAAATTCGCCGTTGCCGGTGCGATCGATCCAGCCGATGGGTGCTGCGTACAAAGAGCGATCGCAGCTTTCGCAGCCGCGAATTTGCTGTAGGGCAATATCTCTCGGCACGCCCGCTACCGCTGGGGTTGGATGCAGTTGAGCTAAAATCTTTAATAAATGAATCTCAGGGGAAATTCTAGCCCTTATGGGTGTCCACAAATGCTGAATATTTGACAGTTGCAACAGCCGGGGAACCGGGGAAAAGTCGGGATTGATACCCAGTTTAGACAGGCGATCGACAATAAAATCAATCACAACTTGATGTTCTCGAAGATCCTTTTCGCTGTTGAGCAAACCTTTGCCTAAATTCGCATCTTCTACTTCACTTTTCCCCCTCGGTGCGGAACCTGCTAAAGCATCTGTTACTAACTGATTGTTGTGAATGCTGATTAAGCGTTCTGGACTGGCCCCGATAAAATTTTGACCTTTGCCGTTACTGGTCGAAAAGACGTAGCAGCCTGGATAAGTGAGTCGCAAGTTATTTAAGGAATCTATTAAACTAAAAGGGGTTGGGGAAATGACGTTTATTGCTTGCGACAAAACAATTTTACTGAAATATTGAGACTCAATCAATTTTAAAGCAGACTTTACTGATGTTTTAAAGTGAGCGGAATCCTTCACAGGGATTTGTTTTAAAGCTATCAAACTGTTGCTATTTGTCGTAATTTTTTGGTATTTCTTAGACTCTAATTTATCAAAGCTTTGCCAAATTTTCTCGGTAATTTTTTTAACATTTATATCTTTGTTTATAATGGCATTAGCGACAATTGTACAGCTATCTTTGAGGCGAGTAATCTGCCATTTGGGTAAAAATACGGTTCCTGGTGGAAAGTAAGAATTGGTGGCGACATTCTCATCAAAAAAAGCAAAGCTACAAAAAAAGTGCGGCCCGCTGAAGGGCAAGCGTTCCGTACCGATGGTAATTGTTCGGGCTAGACAAGATTGAATAAAATTTTGAGCTAGGGCAAATCGCTCGGTTCCTGCTACTGTTAGATGGATGGCTGAATCTAGGGCGGCGATCGCAAAACTTTTGCCTGAAATAGGGTCTCTTTTTTCAAAGTAAAAGTGCCGCTGACAAGGTTCGGCAATCTCTTGCAGTACAGCTAGCGGATCGAGGGGGGAAATTTCCTGAGAAATACTAACTATTTTTGTGCGATCTTTTTCGGTTAAAGACTGCTGGCAATTTAACAGAAACTGATGCAGTTGATTGCGGTCTTGCAAGAGATTAGCGCGGTGCGGTATTACTGTCATGAAAGCGAGAATAGCAGATTTGTCAGATCGAGTGTGGGTTTGTCCGGCTAAAACCCCTATTTCGATCTAAGCACGGGAGGGCGATCGCAAAACATGACCTTTCGAGTTTCCCGGAAAGTTTGGGCTCAGCAGCGGGGCGAAAACAGACTATCGCGCGATCGAGCGAAACATTTATACATAAAACTTTAAGATTGAGCAACTAAATCTCGACTCTCATGCGATCGCCCCTACAAAGGTTTGCAGACGGGCTACTTCAGGCTTTTGAGCACCTTCACAGCCTCTCAACGGATGCCCCGCACGCACTCAACCTTATACAGAGTAAACATTATTCACCAATAACATTGTAAAATCACTAAGCTGCTATCAATTGCATCAAGTTTGTGTAATGACAACAAAGTTAATTGAACATCCAAATAGTAAATTGTGGCTGGCGGCAATCAAGCCGCCCATGTACAGCGTTGCCGTGATTCCTATTTCAGTAGGAACTGCGGTTGCTTTTGCCGAAACTAAAACGATTAATCCGTCAATTTTTTCGACATTTTTAATGTCAGCCATTTTGATTATAGCATGGCTGAATCTCAGCAATGATGTATTTGACTCGGAAACAGGCATCGATAAAAACAAAGCGCATTCCCTAGTTAACTTAACCGGAAATAAAGCTTTAATTTTCTGGCTGGCTAACCTGTTTTTAGCAGTCGGGGTGTCGGGAATCTGCGCCATAAGCTGGTGGCAAAAAGACCCAACTGTAATTTTGCTAGTAGTTTTATGCTGTGCTCTCGGCTACACTTATCAAGGGCCTCCGTTTCGTCTTGGCTATCAGGGTTTGGGCGAAATCATCTGCTTTTTCACCTTTGGGCCGCTAGCCTTCGCCGCTGCTTATTACAGCCAGACTCAAACTTGGTCTGCAACTAATTTTGCGGCTTCGGTAATCGTGGGAATTACTACGAGTATCATCTTATTTTGTTCCCATTTTCATCAAATTGCGGACGATTTGGCGGCGGGTAAAAAATCGCCGATTGTTCGACTGGGTACGAAAAAAGGTGCCGAGTTGTTGCAGTGGTTGTGCGGCAGCGTTTATGCTTTGACTGTGCTATTTGTGGCTTTGGGAATGTTCCCAATTTGGACGCTGTTGATTTTTGGGAGTTTGCCGTTTGCGATCGACCTTTGCCGCCATGTCACAGACTATCACGACGAACCTGCTCGTGTCAGCAACTCTAAGTTTATCGCAGTTACGCTGCATTTTTCGAGCGGATTGCTGCTGGCGTTGGGCTTTGCTTTGTAGATCGGGCGATCGAGAATCCCGGTAAACTGGAGGTATGGTTTGCTAAGCTGAGGGAGTTGGGCGAGTTGGCAGAGTTGGACGACTTCTCAAAATCTTCTTTAATTCAGCAATCCGTACCTCACATTGAATCGTAAAAAAGGAGAATCAAAGCATGAGTACGCAAGTAGAAATTGACAAAATCCTCAGCCTCGAAGAAATCCTCCACTTATATCCTAGCGAGTGGGTGCTAATTGCTTACACTGAACTGGATGAGGATTTGAATGGAATTCGAGGTGAAGTTTTAGCACACTCACCGGATCGATTTGCTTTACAATAATCCTTTGTCAAGGAAGGAAAAATCGGTAGCAAGAGAATATACCGGCCCTATCCCTGAAGACTTAGCAGCTATGTTGTGACGAAATGGCAAACTTTAATAATTATCAGTTTCACTATTCTTTAAGTGGCAACAAGAATCAGCAGACAATTTTATTTTTGCATGGATTCACTGGCAACATTCAAGACTTTAGTAGCGTCATTCCCTTACTTTCTAAAAGTTATTGCTGTCTCGCAGTTGACCTTCCCGGCCACGGAAAAACCCAAGTTAACGGCGATGAAACTTGCTACAAAATGTCAAATACTGCCCAAGCATTGATCGAGTTATTAGATGATTTACAAATAGATAAATGTTTGTTGTTGGGCTATTCAATGGGCGGGCGATTGGCACTTTACATGACATTACATTTTCCTGAAAGATTCGAGAAAGTAGTGTTAGAGTCAGCTTCGCCAGGATTGAAGACAGAAAAAGAGCGATCGCACCGCCTGCAAGCCGATTCACAGATAGCACAAAAGCTGGAAAATAGCAACATTAAAGATTTTTTATTAAACTGGTACGAGATCCCTTTATTCAAATCCTTAAAAAACTCTCCCAACTTCGACAAACTCATAGAAACCCGCTTAGCAAACAATCCCTTAGAGTTAGCCAAATCGCTCCGCAACATGGGAACCGGCAACCAGCCCTCTCTCTGGGAAAAACTGGCACAAAATCAAATCCCTCTCCTCTTGCTAGCGGGAGAATATGATGATAAATTTACAACTATAAATACCGAAATTGCCAGCTTGTGTCCGACCGCTAGTCTGGAAATTGTACCAAAAGCTGGTCATAATATCCATTTTGAAAATATTGATAAGTTTGGATCAGTTGTGAGACAATTTTATAATTAACTAAAAAATTAATGTTTTATCAATTCGAGTTTCGCACTTATCAGCGAAAATTTAAGCGTCCATTGCGAACAAGTCACGGCATCTGGGATACTCGCTCAGGAATTATCCTGCGACTTGTGGGAGAAAATAATCGAATTGGTTGGGGAGAAATTGCCCCTTTGAGTTGGTTTGGTTCCGAAAGTTTTGAGCAAGCTTTAGATTTTTGTCACCAGTTGCCAGCTAATCTTTCATCAGAGATGATTTTCGCTATTTCCCCTGAATTGCCGGCTTGTCAATTTGGCTTTGAGTCAGCACTATCAAACTTGTCAAACTCTTTCCTAGGCTCTGCCGGGGAACGCATATTAGGAGGAAGATCCTCTATTTTACACGCGGCAGAGCCGCTAGAAAAGCATTCCCAGGCAGAGCCTGGGAACGAGGACAAGAGGCTGAGTCAGTACAGCGGTTTATTGCCAGCAGGTGAAACAGCTTTTCAGGCTTTGCAAGTGCTTTGGTTAGAGGGATATCGGACGTTTAAATGGAAAATTGGTGTTGCTGCAATTGAACAAGAATTAAAGATTTTTCAGCAGCTAATCCAAGTAATGCACAATTTGTGCGATCGAGAATCGGCATTTTTGCGGTTAGATCCCAACGGGGGACTCAGTTACTCGCAGGCTAAAACATGGCTGGAAGCTTGCGACAAGGTAAAAGCAACTCCCGACTTTTCCGCAGACATTGAATTTTTGGAACAGCCGCTGCCCGTAACACAGTTTCAAGAAATGGTAGAATTGAATGCTATTTATGCAACTGCGATCGCCCTAGACGAATCCGCAGCCAACCTCGATCGCATCCAAGAATGCTACAGCCAAGGCTGGCGGGGAATTTTCGTCATTAAACCTGCCATCTGCGGTTCTCCATCCCAACTGCGAAAATTTTGTCAAACTCACAATATAGACGCAGTTTTTTCATCAGTATTTGAAACCAAAATCGGCCGACAAGCAGCATTAAATTTAGCAAGAGAATTGTCTCCCAATAAAAGAGCATTAGGCTTCGGCACCGATTGCTGGTTCGACGACAATGATTCGATTTTAGATTTTAGATTTTAGATTTTAGATTTTAGATTACTCCTGGGGGATCAGAAACCGGGTTGATGGGTGAAAATACAAAGGTTGCAGCGGACACCCAAGGTAAAAAACCCGGTTTCTGAGTCGGAGTGCGTCCACGACTGTAATTGTTTTGGATCGACCAACTAGGTGAAAGCATCTATGGCAACAAATCTAACAGTAAATATTCGGGATCTCGCGGATCGGTTGCCCGATAATTGGCTCATTCGATTTTAGATTTTAGATTTTAGATTTTAGATTACTCCTGGGGGATCAGAAATCGGGTTGATGGGTGAAAATACACAGGTTGCAGCAAGCACCCAAGGTAAAAAACCCGGTTGGTTTATGAGTCAAAGTGCGTCCACGACTGTAATTGTTTTAGATCGAGAAACTTGGTGAAAGCATCTATGGCAACAAATCTAACAGTAAATATTCGGGATCTCGCGGATCGGTTGCCCGATAATTGGATCATCGGTTGTGACAGTCGCGAATTTTCCCGAATTGTCGATCGGCTATTGCAAGAAATCACCCAAAATCAAGCACGAGAAACACCCCCAAAAATTTGCCTCGCAGAACCCGAACCCGTGCAATTTCTGGCCTGTTTCACCGCCGCCCGCGCCGCCAAATGCCCGATTTTTCTCTGCAATCCCAACTGGGTAAAAGCAGAATGGCAACAAGTCTTTGATTTAGTCCAACCAGACCTAATTTTGGGACAAGTTGCTGAGTTAGAACAAAGATTCCCCTTTCTTACATTCCGCACAGCCGGACTTCGTTCGTGCGATCGCGTTGCTAGCGAATTCCCTTCGCCGGAATCCCGGGAAATTGACGAATTAACTGCGATCGTGATTCCCACCGGCGGTTCTTCAGGAAAAATCCGTTTTGCCATCCACACTTGGGACACACTAACCGCATCAGTACAAGGTTTTCAACAATATTTTCAAGTTGACCAAATCAACTCGTTCTGCGTTTTGCCACTATACCACGTCAGCGGTTTAATGCAATTCATGCGTTCGTTTACGACGGCGGGAAAACTGGCAATTGGGTCTTTCAAAGCACTGGAAGCAGGCGAAAAATGCGATATCGAACCAGAAGAATTTTTCATTTCTTTAGTTCCAACTCAACTGCAACGGCTGCTGCACAACCCAGATACAGCTAATTGGCTTCGACGGTTTCGGGCTGTACTTTTGGGCGGTGCTCCCGCTTGGCCGGAACTTTTAGAAACCGCTAGAAACTATCAAATCAAATTAGCGCCAAGTTACGGCATGACAGAAACCGCCTCGCAAATTGCTACACTAAAACCCGAAGATTTTCTCGCGGGAAATAACAGTTCCGGTCACACTTTACCCCATGCTCAAATAACTATTCGCAGTGCAGAAGGCGAGATTTTGTGCTATAATAAAATAGGAAATATTGCGATTAATGCTAAATCTTTGGCGTTGGGTTATTATCCTGAAAAATTTGGCGATGGGCAATATTTGCAATTAGATGATTTGGGATTTTTTGATAAAAATAACTGCTTAAATATCGTCGGACGCAGCAGCGACAAAATTATAACAGGCGGAGAAAATGTATTTCCGGCGGAAGTCGAAGCCGTTGTGCGATCGACTAATTTAGTTGCGGATATTGCTGTAATTGGCTTGCCAGACAAAGATTGGGGTCAAGTCGTTACGGCTATTTACGTTCCCGCTAATCCCGAAGTTACTGTCAAAAATCTGCAAGCGGCAATAGAAGATAAGTTGAGCAAGTTTAAGCGGCCGAAATCTTGGGTTATCGTCGAATACTTGCCCCGCAATTCTCAAGGCAAAGTCAATCGAGAACAATTGCAAGAAATTGCGATGTCTCATCACCGGTGAATCGATAGTATTAACCGGATTTGACAGTAATTCCTGTAGGGGCGGGTTCACCAATATCTACAACACCAGTGAGAAATCTCAGAAACCCGCCCCGCCTAATGCCCAATGCCCAATTCCCAATTCCCTGTTTGGCCAATTCCCAATGCCAATTCCCTGTTTGGCCAATTCCCTGTTTGGCCAATTCCCAATTCCCAATTAGTGCAAAGCTAACAGCCTTCTCGTCCTCTCAGCTTCTTGTCTGTGAACGTCCACAAACTTCAACATTCGGTAAAGTACCTCTATTTGCGGCAACTTAATACCTGCTTGCTGCGCCATCCGTATCGGATTACCAAAAATCGCCTCAACTTCCAGGGGCCGCGATTCATCATAATCGATTTTCATGCTCGTGCGGTAAGGCTTCATTTTCTGAGTATGTTCCAGCATCTGTGGGATAAAGTCATCGGGAATAAGGCGATCGCAACTTTTGGCTCCCGCTATCACTTCCCCCATGATTTCCTGGACTAAAATCAGAGTATGCGGATTAGCCATCAGTTGGTCAGTTCTCGCATCCAACACTACAGACAGCCCATTATAAGGAATATTCCATACCAACTTTTTCCACCTGGATAATAGCAAATCTTCGCTCATTTTAATAGGAATATGAGCACGTTTAAAATCTTCAGCGATTAGCTGCAATC
Source organism: Microcoleus sp. C2D2 (assembly GCF_036702495.1). Classification (NCBI taxonomy): domain Bacteria; kingdom Bacillati; phylum Cyanobacteriota; class Cyanophyceae; order Oscillatoriales; family Microcoleaceae; genus Microcoleus; species Microcoleus sp. C2D2. The sequence goes on from NZ_JAUBTO010000042.1 coordinate 48,696, forward strand.
TGTTAGTAATACCGATGGGTTTGTAGTCTTGGGCATATTCTCCCAGCGTGATAGTGCCGTAATCTAGGTGGCAGATGTGACCGGGCCCAACTTTATAAGAACAGAGAAAACACAGCCCGCTAACCACTCGTTCTGCACCGACTATTTTAGCTACTTCCGGTTCCGTATCCAATCCGTTTTGCAATATTAAAACCGCGCCGTTATCCTTTAATAAAGGAGGCAAAATTTTGGGCAACAAGTGATTTTGAGTTGTTTTCAGCGCTACAATTACTACATCGCACTGAGGCATTTTGTGCGCGTCGTGGTAGGCGCGGACGTGGGGGAGGGTGAAGTCGCCTTCGGGAGACTCGATAATCAAACCGTGTTTTCTGACGCGATCGTAATCGCTGCGCAGCAAAAAATTGACTTCTAAACCTGCTTGTTGCAGTCTAGCACCGTAGAATCCGCCTAAAGCTCCCGTGCCGACAATGGCATAATTGCGATTTGACATAATATCAAAAAGTCAGAAATAATTATCAACAAAACTGAAATTTGATTGTCATTCCCTGCTATTATTTAAAGATAGAAATAATCTGAAATCTCAAATTTCAAATTTCAAATTTACTCATCCACTGCATCGAGTCTTCAGATAGCTGTTTTCTAGTTCGGCTAACTGCATCGATGCAGACGTGCTTAGTCAGAGCTTTAGCAGCACTTCTTCCTGCAACTTCCCCCGCCAAAAATACTTGATAGGCAATTTCAAATTCATCGCCAGTAACTTGTTTCGGCGTCAATTGAATCATCAGCCGATCGCCCGCAAACATGGGGCGATAAAAATCTACACTAGCATGAATTATGGGAAACGCAACCTCGGGATTGCTGAAAAATGCTTTGAGATTGATTCCCGATGCTGCTAGAGATGCCTCGTAAGCTTCGTGGCACATCGCTAAAACGTTAGCAAAGTAAACGACTCCAGCAGCATCAGTATCTTGAAAGCGAACAGTGCGGGTGTAAGTGAAAGGCATTTGAGGTAGTAGCGGGCGATCGCAAATTAGATCTGAATTTTACCAACCATTTTATCGGTAAAGCCGCACTTTTGGGGAAGCGATCGGCTAAGTAAGTAGGCGCTAATTTTTTATATTGTAAAACTTGCCCTCCTCACTGCTTCCCCTTCTGTCTTAACCTTCTTTCTTAACCTTTGTTCTTAATCAACATCACGTCTATAATATTGAGCGCCACTTCTTCGGAAATCCCCAATGCACTGTAAAGATCGTTCAAAAGTTGTTCTTCTTCTTCTGAAACCTCGCCATCTGCTAAAGCGATATCAGTTGTCACAGCAAAAACTGTTTCTTTAAGTTCGTCGGGAAGCGTTTCCAAAGCCGCCTTAAACAGTACCTCAACTCCTTGCCGTTGGAGAATCATCAGCAGGCGATCGAGCATTTTTCTCATTACGTCATCCGGATAGCTGCGGAACAGTTGCATCCGAGATAGCGTCATGCTAATCGCTTTACTTTCGCTCTCATTGATGTAACCGTCGGCTGCTACGGCAATTAGCGCGATCGCCGCAAATGCTTCGGCAGGCCCTAACGTTACGTCCGTTTCTTGGCGAGTCTGCGATACTTTATCAAATAAACCCATGATATTTTCCTCATTTAGTGGTGGATTTATGGAGTCAGGATGGGTTCTGGCTCTGGAGGTTTCTTTGGGGATGCGTGATAATTATATCAAATCTTGTTAGTTATTTATACTCAATAAAATTATGAAAAAATTAAGAATTTTTATTTCGCCCTTTGGCGCTGCAATGGCGGGTTTATTGAGATCCTGAATTGCCTTTCCAGATGGAAAGTAAAACCCGCCCTCCCAGCGCCGACGATCTACTTGTCAAAAATTGCTAAATCTGCTTTCAGGAAATCAACAAACTGCCGCGCAGTCCTGCCAGATCTACCGTTGTGGCGAGTTGCCCATTCTTTAGCGCGGTGCTCCAAATCCTCAGGAGCGAGTTTGATTTCAGCAAGTTCTGCCAGATGTCGGACAATTGTTAAATAAGTCTTTTGATCGGCAGGTTCAAAAGTTAAAGTCAAGCCAAATCGATCGCTAAATGAAAGTTTTTCCTGCACAGTATCCCAAGCGTGAACTTCATCCCCGTCGCGGGGGCGAGGCCTGTCGTCAAAAAACTCTCGAATTAAATGTCGCCTGTTGGATGTGGCGTAAACCGCTACATTTTGAGACCTTGCCGTTACATTCCCCTCTAAGACAACTTTCAGAGCTTTAAAAGCATCGTCATCTTCCTCAAAGGAAAGGTCGTCCACAAAAATAATAAACTTTTGAGGAACTCCCCGCAACTGCTCGACAATTAGCGGCAAATCTTGCAAGTCGGATTTAGATACTTCAATCAAGCGCAGATTGCGAGAGCCAAATTCATTTAACAGCGACTTCACCAAAGAAGACTTGCCCGAACCGCGGCTCCCGTACAGCAAAACGTGCAAAGCCGGATAACCTGCCAGCAAAAACTCGGTATTTTTCACAAGAGCATCCCGCTGCCAATCGCAGCAAACCAACTCTTTTAAAGTTATGCGATCGGGATGGGAAATACTCGCAAACTGCCCTTCGCGCCACGCAAAAGCGCGATATTCGGCAAACAAACCCGTGCCAAACTGTCGGTAATAAGCTGCCAAAGATTCCGTAGCGCTCGACCATTTTTCCAGTTTCCCGTGGAGCGGCAAATCGCCATTTTCTTGGACACTTTCTGAATGCCAAATCGGAGGCACAGCGTCCAGTTGACCCGCTACCCGCACCCACTTGCTCAATTGATCGCTGCTGCAGTCGTAAATATTTTGCAGCAGTTGTAAATCATGTCCGGCTGCTTCCACCAAAGCGTTCGGCAAACTCGCAAAATCTGTTTGCTGTGCTCGGCGAGAAAAGGGGTTTTCGTTTTTGAGTATTTCCCAAATCAGAGAATCTTTCCAGTTCTGATTTAAAGCCGCCTGAACTTTGAACCAGTTGCCGTAAGCTGTCAGACAGTCTAAACCGCTGACTTCGCTGTGGTGGAGGGCTTGCAGCAAGTCGAGAAAGGCTTGACCGGCAGGGCTGTTGAAAACCGATTGATACAGCAGCAGAGATGCTGCTTGGCGCTGCAGGTAACGGATTTGGGCGATCGCACCAGAAGTTAGGGCTGACATAATGGCAATTGTATAACAGTTAGATATCCTGACTGGGTTTAATAAATTTTCTAACAATTCGTGACAATAATTGCCACCCGCGCTGTATAAATTTAGATGCAAAGAGTGAAATCAGGAGGATTAAAAATGAATTTAGGTACAGCAGCGGCGATCGGCTACGGCATTTTAACACTCGTTGGCGGCATCATGGGTTATATCAAGGCCAAAAGCCAAGCCTCGCTAATTTCTGGCCTGATTAGCGGTTCGCTGCTAATTTTTGCCGGCATCGCACAACTCATGGGACAAACTTGGGGTTTAACATTAGCAGCAGCCATCTCCGCTGTTTTGGTAATAGTCTTTATTTTACGGCTTGTAAAAACTCGCAAATTCATGCCGGCCGGGATGCTCATTCTAGCTAGTTTGGCATCTTTGGGCGCGATCGTTTACGAAATCAGCGGTCAATAGATTTGATATTTGAGATGTGAGAGTTTAGATTTTAGATTTTAGATTGACTTCACAGCTTTTACTGGGATCTTGAACTAAAGTCTAAGCTTTTTTATCTCCACAACTTCTACCAATTCTAAAAAGTAGGGAGACATAAAGATTGTAGGCGAGCATCTGTAGGGACTTAGGCTTGGCAGTTTCCGGGGCTGGTCTCTGCGACTTTTAATAATTGGTATAATAGACCTCTTGCAAAAATCCTTTTCCTCAATTGATGGGACGGGCTCTTCGGCCCATCCCACAAGAAAAAATAACTCT
>NZ_JAUBTO010000043.1:0-52286 GCF_036702495.1 Microcoleus sp. C2D2
ACAGGCATCTTGCCTGTATCTGGTTGTGGAACAGGCATCTTGCCTGTATCTGGTTGTGGAACAGGCATCTTGCCTGTATCTGGTTGTGGAACAGGCATCTTGCCTGTCTCTGGTTGTGGAACAGGCATCTTGCCTGTCTCTTCTTGTGGAACAGGCATCTTGCCTGTCTCTTCTTGTATAACAGGCATCTTGCCTGTTCTCTTACTGATAAGAGATGCAAAACTTTGTTTGTAACTGACAGTTCGATAAAAATCAATCGCCTCAGCAATTTTACCTTGCCTCGTCAAAGCTTCCCCCAAATTCAGATAAGGCCAAAAAGCCTCCGGTTTAGCTGCAACAACTTCGCGGCACAAGTTCTCAACTTCATCCAGCTTGTTCTGCCTAACAAAAACTTCCCACAAATTGTAATAAAACCACCAAGGAAGATCGGGATTTATTTGTATTGCTTGGAAAAATGCCGCCGCCGCTTCCTCCCAATATTTTTGGTGGCTCAGAACAGCACCTAAATTGTAATAAGACCAGCAATCATCTGGTTTTTGGGCGACAGTTGCGCGAGATGAGGCTAATGCGCGATCCTCTTCGAGGGCAACGCTTACGCACTTTTCTTGCTGCTGCAACAACTCCTCTAATTCCGCTGATTTTTTACCACAACTCGGCATAGCTGTCAAGAGATATTGGTAAAAAATAATTGCGCTTTTTGGGCGATCGTACTTGGCTAAATTCTCTCCTAACTGCAAATAAAACTCCCAATTTTCCGGTGTAATTTGCAATTGAGATTGTTCTAAAACTAAGTTTAAATCCGACTCTGTTTGTCCGAGAGCGTATCCCAACTTCTCGTAAATTCCCGGCAAATCTCCGTCAAGTTCAATAGCTTTTAAATACGTAGCGATAGCTTCATCCCACTGTTTTAGTTTAGTTAAAGCGTCGCCTAAATTGCAAAAAGACCAAGCAAAATCCGAGTTGAGTGCAATCTCGCAGCGGTAAGCCGCAGCAGCCTCTTCCCATTGCCGAAGTTTCAGCAAAGCATCGCCCAAATTGTGATAAGACCAGGAAAAATCTGGATTTAACTCAACAGCTTTTTTGTAAGCAGCGACAGCTTCCTCCCATTTTTCAAGTTTCAGCCAAACATCGCCCAAACAGTGATAAGACCAAGAAAAATTAGGATTTAATTCAAGAGCTTTTTTGTAAGCAGCAACAGCCTCATCAAACCGACCGTTTTCTTGCAGGGAATTCCCTAAATCGTGGTAGTCATTATCCATGCAAAACTCCTGCAATAGTCAGTAATTTTTCCAGCGAGTTCAAATCCAAGCGCATATCTTTATGTAAAGGTTTTGTCGGAGTTCCCTTATCTACCAAATTACCAATTAAATAGTAATGTTCCAAACCGCACAAATTGCTAATCATCCAATAACAATGCGGAACGTAAAGTGGAGAAAAAATCTCAATGACCTTAGTTCCCGGACTGCAAAAAACTAGATTAGTCAACCCCCCTCCGTGAGGTGCGACAACTACTTTAGCAGCAGCCAAACACGCTGCTTGTTCCGCTACCGACATCGTTTCCAACTTGACACTGCGAAACCCAAATTTTTCTAAGTATTTGATTACCTCTTCATCGTTGACGATTCGCCGATAGGATGCTTGTTGGCGGCTGATATAAATCCGCTCAGAATAGTCTGTGCTTAGTGGCTGTTGTTCCTTTAAAAATGTCTGTCTGAGATATTCACACTTCCATTTTGAAACCGCCCCCGAGCCATCATAAGATATTGACGGAACTATTAATTTATCGGCTGTAATGTGTAAATTGCAGCGACTTTCTAAAAGTTTATCTTGAGGAATTCCTAAAGTATCTAAAGTTTCTGCTTGATAGGAAGAATCCGAGGCATTGACAACAAACTTATCTATAGTTTCTATCAATCCGCTCCGCTGTAAAATGTCAAATCGCGTAATCACATCAAATATCCAATGAAAATAAGCGGCTCCACCCCAGCGAGCCGATAAAAAAGCCACATTTCCATCGACGTGTTCAGCGGGAGGCAATTTGTCGGAAGTGATTACCAATTCAGCACAGCCCATTGAAATATCAGCAACAAGTTTATTGTCTGAAGTAATCACGGCGGTAGTCACAACATCTGCCCAAGCTCGTCCGTTTGGCAATACGGCAACAAAAGCTTTTCTGGAATGACTTTGATGTTCCCAAAATCTGCGGCTGCTGTCGATTGTTTTGGAATCAGATAAATTGATTTGACTCGCAGGATGGATGTCAATGCAGGTGAGGTGCGGATTGGATTCTGCTGCAACGGTCAAATCTTCTGTAAACCCACAGTATTTTTTGAGAATACTTAAGGGTAAGATTTGATTGCTGCATTTTGCCCGATCGCTCTCATCGACTTGTCCTTGTTGTTCCAGAGCATAACCTATATTATCGTAAGCTTCAAACAAATCGGGTTTAATTTGCAGGGCTTGAACTAAATTAGTGATTGCAGGTTCCCACTGCTGTTTTGCAATTAAACTCAAACCCAATCCTTCGTAACACCAGCAGGATTTTGGATCGAGATTGATACCTTTTTCATAAATGGCGATCGCCCTTTCCAATTCCCCTTGATTCCGCAGTGCATCACCCAACTTTTTGTACAGCCAACTATGCTCAGATTCTAGCTCAATAGCACGACCAAAAGCCGCTGCTGCTTCGGGCCAATGTTCTTGTAATTCCAGAACTTCCCCCAAACTATTGTACAACCAACAATCATCGGGATTTAATTCAATAGCTTTGCGGTAAGCCGCCGCCGCGTCCTCCCAATTTTCCAGTGCAACCAAAGCCTTACCTAATCTATCGTAAGACCAACAAAAATCGGGATTTAGTTCAACTAACTTGCGGTAAGCAACAGCAGCTTCCTCCCACTCAGAAAGCTCCATCAGCACATCGCCTAAATTGTTGTAAGTCCAACAAAAATCGGGATTTAACTCAATAGCTTTGCGGTAAACAGCAGCCGCTTCGCCCTGTTCCTCAATCGCCTGCCAAGTTTCCCCCAAAAAGTGGTAAGCCCAACTAAAATTAGGGTTGAGTGCGATCGCCCGTTGGTAAGCGGCCCGAGCTTCGTCAAACAGTTCTTTCTCTTGCAGAGTTTTACCCAACTTGTGGTAAGTTAAGTAGTTGCCCGACTTAATTTTAATAGCTGTTTGATAGCGGGCGATCGCCTCATCCAAATAACCCGCATTTGCCGCAATATCCCCCAACTTTTCCCAACCCAGAGACAACAGAGTTTGCTCTTCGCCCAAACTTTGATTGCCGATTTTTTTGACAATCAGTTGATAGCCTTTGTGTACTACTTCTAATTGACTTCCAAACATCTCCAAAAAAACATCTATCCCAATTTTAGTATCTTGCTCCGGGCTGTCGGGAAACGTAAACTCGTAATCGTCAAAAATCATCAATCCCCCAACTTTCACCAACCTCCAAGATAAAATCGCATCTTGCAGAGCACTGGTGGGTTTGTGACAGCCGTCAATGTAAGCAACATCATAATATTCCGAAGTCAAATCCACTAACAAATCTTGAGAGTAACCTTGTAATTCAATTACCCGATCGGCTGCCCCCGTTTTAACAATATTGCCCTTAAAATGTTCTTGAAAATACAAATCAATACAAGTAATCTTTGCCGTCGGATGAGTTAAAATATTATCCAGCAGCCAGCAAGCCGACATTCCCTGAAAACTGCCGATTTCCACAACTTGAAAATCCGCAATTCCGGTAAATTCCTGCAAATGCCGTTGCCAAATAGGAATATTGTGGGTAAACCAATCTTGGGTAAATTGATAATCTTTCGCCGCACACTCAGCCCAACCCCTCAATTTCGCCGCTTTTTGGTGGCAAATAATTGCTTCTTCTAATTCCCCTAATTGCGGTAAAATATTTCCTAAATCGTTGTAAGGCTTAGAATTGCTCGGCTCGATTTCTATTTGGCGGCGGTAAGTGGCAATTTGTGCGTACAACTCCTGTTGTTTCGCCCGAACCTCCTGGAGTTTTGCGACAACTTCCGCAGCATTGGGTTCAATTTGCAGTGCCATGCTATAAAATACGATCGCACCTTCAAGCTGCTTCTGTTTCGCTAAACTATTGCCTAAATTTATATAAAACTCTGCTCCATCTAACTCAATTCCCAGCAATTTGTGGTAAACTTTCCCGCTTGCGAGTACCTCGATACCTTGACAATAAGTTTCGATTGTGGTGTCTAAACCCGATTCGCTGCGCTTCCGCAAAACATATCCCAACCTCTGATTGATTCCCGTCAAATTCGGCTCAATCTGAACCGCGTGCAGGTAAGCGCTAACAGCTTCATCCCAGGATTGTTCGCAGGTTAAAGCAATTCCCAAATTGCAATAAAACCAAGGAATATTGGGATTTATTTCAATAGCTTTGCGGTAGCAACTAATAGCTTCAGACCACACTTTTTTGTGAGCAAAAGCGTCCCCCAAACAATTGTAGGCCCAGTAGGAACGATCGTTAAATTCAAGAGTCTGACGGTAACATTTAATTGCTGCGTCAAACTCGCGCTTTTGCATAAAAATATTGCCCAAGCTAAGGTAAGCGCGAGCATAATTAGGATTGATCTCAAGGCTTTTGCGGTAACAGGCGATCGCCCGATCCAATTCTCCTCGCTCCGCCCAAGTTTTACCCAAACTGTGGTAAGATTCAAAAAAATTTGGATTGATGGCAATCGCTTGTCGGTAATTGGCGATCGCCTCATCCCACCGTTTCTCCCCGACCAGCATTTCCCCCAAATTGTGATAAGCTGTTGCCAGCTTCGGGTTTAACCCAATTGCCCGCGAATAACATTCAATAGCGCGATCGAACTTTCGCAATTCAACAAAACTATTTCCCAGAGTGACGTGCTCGTCAGCAGTTGCCCAATTCGGCTCGATATTAAAAGCTTGATACCAACAGTCTGCCGCCTCTTCTCGCTTCTCTAACTGCGTCCAAATTCTCGCCAACTGCCGATAAGCAGCAGCAAAATTAGGCGCTAGCGAAATTGCTTTTTCACAATTGGCGATCGCCTTTTCCCACTGTTTTCCTTGAGAATACAAACTGCCGAGATTAGCGTAAACTTCCGGCAAATTTGGATTATGCTCGATCGCCCTTTCATACCACTGCTTAGCTTGCTCGATTTCACCTCGAACCTGCATCACCTTTCCCAGCGTCTGGCAAGCTGTAGACAAATTCGGTTCAATTTTCAACGCTAACTCGCAAGCAGCAACGGCCTCATTTAACCTTCCTTCGGCTAAATAAACTTCTGCTTGCCGACTCAAATCAACCGCTGCTTTTTCCATCTTCTCAATCGAGGGCATAATTAAAATTACTCCAGACACCAACTAACCCAAACCCACCACTTCAACCATCCTTTTCAGCGAACTTAAGTTCACCAAAATATCCTCAGTCAGGGAATTCTGATACATCAACTGTCTAATAGGATAGCATTCAAAAGCCTCCCCCGCTAAAAAGTAATGTTCCAACTGCAAATATTGACTGCTTCCCCAGTAATAATGGCTGATATAGTGAGGCGACACCAACTCAATTACTTTAGTTCCCTGGCGACAAAAAATCGTATTTGTCAAGCCGCTGCCGTGGGCAGCAACTATCACCTCAGCGTGGTAAAAATGAGCAATTTGCTCAGCCAAAGACATCGACTCCGGCAAAATAGACACAAAGCCAAATTGCTCCAAAACCTCAACCACATCTTCCTCATTCAAAACTCGTCGGTATCTCGCTTTGCTGCGGCTGATATAAATGCGTTTTGGATAGCTCGAACTAGGTATAATTCCCTTGAGAAACTCGCGCCTCAAAAAATCCATCGCCCACCCAGGAGGCCAGCCCAAATATCCCGCAAAAGACGGCACAATTAACTCTGTTGCTTGAATGTGAGGCAAGCGATCGCTCTCCAAGACTTTCTCTTCTGGAATGCCCAGAATTCTTAGACTTTCCCGCTGAAATTGGTGCTGACAACTATTCACCAAAAACCAATCAATCTCCGCCAAATCCCTACCGCTGAGCCGCAGCAATTCTATCCTCGGCAAAACATCAACCATCCAGTGAAAATAGACATTTCCCGACAAACCAGAAAGCACCGCCACGCTGCCGTCAATTTGCTTTAAACCGGGAAAGGACTCTAACTTAAAAACGCTGTGTTTTCTAACATCATGCTTTTCACATCCAGGCAAAAACCCCGGATAATCTCTCGACACATCAGCCAACAAATAATTGTCAGGAGTAATTACAGCGATTGCCTTGCAAATCATCCAATAATTTTCCTGCGGAACAATCCAAACTCGCCCGTTGGGAATCTGTGCCACAAAAGTCTTTGGCGACTCCACAGGTAGCGGTTGCAAGTTCGACAAACGGCAAACTCCCCAACCCAAATGCACCGGATCGAACCACTTAGAAATCCTCTGCAAACACAGCCCGCAAGTTAAACCAGTACAATCGGCATTTGCCAATTGCGAATTTGTTAGCGAGCATTGGGAATTCTGAATATTTGCGGCACAGGCTTCTGGTGCCGAGATCCAAACTATTTCCACATAATTGCCCGCATCCAACTTAGCATTAACCAGCCAATCCCAACTCGATAAATAAATAGCGTGAGGAGGTTCTATAGAATTGCGCTCGGGCGAGATAAAACTCTTTTTAGTCCACTCTTTCTGCTCCCCATACCCGTGCAATTGCAACTCTAAAACCTTTTGATAATAATCGATTGCCCGTTCCCAGCGCCCCTGTTTTTCCAGCAGCTTTGCCAACTCAAAATAAACCTGCGGTAAAGCAGGTTGAATCGTCAACGCCATGCGGTAAACTGCAATTGCTGCACTGAACCGCTGTTGCTGGGCTAAGGAATTTCCCACCCGCCAGTAAATCTCTGCATTTTGTGGCTGAATTTGCAAAGCTTTTTGATAATAAGCGGTGGCCGATTCGTGTCCGCCGTACTCTGTTAAAGCATTTCCCAAATGCAAGTAAATTTCTGCTAAATTATCGCAGATTTCAGCAACAGGCAATTCGCGACCGGCACTTGACAAATATCTAGCCGCACCATCTTTTTTCTTGACTTTTAAATCCCTTAAATCTGTGACATCCGTGACATCCGTGACCTCCGTAACATCCGTTATACAATCCGTTGCCGAACTTCCCATCAATGCTGTGAGAAATCGATCGCACGCAGCGATCGCCCTTGAGAATTCATCATCTTCTACAGCAGCAACTCTGCGCCTGTCTCCCAAGCGGCAGTAAGCCTCAACAAAATCGGGCTTCAGAGCGATCGCCCGCTGAAAATAAGGCATGGCGTCAGCAATTTTGCCCAAAACCATCAAAGAAAACCCGGCGTCTGTATAGCCCGAAATATGTTCGGGATTCAGCTCGATCGCGCGATCGAAACAAGCAACCGCCGCCGAATGTTCCCCCTGTATTTGCCAAGCTTTCCCCAGATTGTAGTGAGCCAAAACCATGTCCGGCTCCAACTCAATAGCTGTGAGGTAAGATGCGATCGCCCGATCGGGATTTTTGTTGAGCAACGCTTGACCCAAATTATTATGCAGCGTCGCCCAATCTGGCTTAATCTCGATCGCCCGTTGGTAAACCTCGATCGCCTCAGCAGCGCGATCGTCCTTGAGCAAAATCACACCCAAATTGCTGTAAGCTTCCACGTAATCCGGCTGTTTGGCAATCACCTGTCGGTAGGTATCAATTGCCGCTTCGAGCTGATTATTTTGATCTAAAACCACAGCCAGATTGTAGAAAGCAAGTAGATAATTGGGGTTAAGAGCGATCGCCTTTCGGTAACAGTCGATCGCCCCCAACAAATTACCCTGATTGTGAAAAACATTTCCCAAATTATAATGAAGTTCCGGCCAGTCTGGTTTCAAATCCAGAGCTTGCCGGTAGTGAAAAACCGCCTCATCCAGCCAGCAATAGTCGCTGTAAAGTTGACCCAAATAAGCATGAGCCAGAAAAAACTGCGGCGAAATCTCCAAAGCTTGCACAAAAGCGTCTCTTGCCGCCGTCGGATCGCCGCTCGCTTCCAGAATTTCGCCTAAAGTGGTGTAAGCCGAGGGCGAAAAGGGTTGAAGTTCGATCGCCATGAAGCAAAAATCGATCGCCTCAGTTAACTTCCCCCTGTTCAAATAAACTTGGGCTTGCCGGATATATTCTTGAGTGTTCATTGATCGCCAGCAGTTGCGGTTACATTACCGCTTCAGTAAACCCGATAAATTTTGATTTGAAAGTTTGATATTTTCACACTATTTATATTTTATGCGATCGGGCGATCGATTAATTTCACTAATACATCGGTAACATCCTCCCACACCAAATCGAAGATTGTGGTGTGGGCTGCCAAACCTCACGGCAAGGCATTCTAGTTTTTCCCTTGCGGGATTTCGCCACTGACCTACTAGATGGAGATTTCTCTTCCACCCCCGCGAGACCGACTGCAGAGGCGTTTTCTATTCCCCTGAGTCCCACGGTACTCAGTTGTGCTAGACCGCGCAACCGAATTACTTCTGATGCTGCACGATCTCTATCCCTTTCGTATCCCCAACTATCACACTTATGCACCCGTTCGGAAAGGTCTTTCTTGCCTGTATGAGTATAGCACTTCGGGCAGGTTTGAGACGTTCCCTTGGGATTGACACGAGCCAAGTAGACCTGATGTTTCTTGGCTACCCATTCGAGCAAATTCAGGAACTGACCGAAAGTCGCGTCAAGGGTATGTTTTCTCAACATCCGTTACATAAAACTTACCCAAAGTTACCCACAATTCTACAAATCTGGACTTTGGTGTTGACGAACTGTTTCACTCTGGCAGTGTCGGCACTCACCAGTCCACAGGCTAACCGCGTCTAACTGACGGTTTTTGACAAATTAATTGCAGCGTTCAAATCGCTGGCTCACGTCAAACCGCAGTGACCGCAATCAAACACTCCTTCTGACCGAGTGAGTGTTTCTTTTTTTGTTCCACAATTTGAGCCTGTGAAGCTAGACGGAAACCATCGGTCAGCGACAACTAATTTGGAACCGTACAGTTCACATTTGTAAGTTAGTTGACGGCGCCACTCGAAGAATGACAGTGAGGCGATTGATTTAGCCAGCTTGTGGTTCGCCAACATCCCAGACACATTTAGGTCTTCAATCACTACAGTGCCGTGGTTTTTTGCTAGTAGTGCCGTAAGTTTATGTAGAGTATCTTTTCTAATGTTGGCAATCTTTTTGTGTAACCTAGCAATTTGAATCTGTGATTTTTTCCAATTATTACAACCTTTCACTTTGTGGCGATTTAACCGCTGCATTCTCGATTGTTTAGCTTCGGACTTTTTGTAGGACTTGGCGCCTAAAACTACTTCGCCAGTTGATAATGTAGCCAGTGCTTTAATTCGTAAATCAACGCCTACAATACTGTCATAGACTGATATTTGTCGTTCAACGTCAAGCCGGAAACTAATGAACCATCTATTGGCAGTACGACTGATTGTGGCAGACTTAGTTAATACCTGTGGCAATCGTTCATTGGTTTTAATAATTCCCATCTTAGGAACTTGAATCTTGTTCTTGCCTTGGACTTTAACAGCACCTTCTAGAGTGAAAGAATCTCGATGACCCTTCTTTTTGAATCTGGGAGTGCCACGGTTTTTTTTAAAGCATCTATCCCAGACCGTCCTTAATGCCCTCAAAGATTTTTGTGGGGGCGACAAAGAGCATTCGTAGTACCAAGGACAATTAGGCTTCACTAAGGCTACTAACAATTTATGCAAGTCAATAGCGATCGTCAATTTTAAATTGTCCGAAAGATTAGTGTAGTGGTGTTCGAGAATATTTTTGGTTAACCACAATCCCCAATGCCATGCGTGACGCGAAACGCCACAATGTTTCATCAATGCTGTGGGTTGTTGGTTATTCAGTTTCAATTCTGTGAAAGAAACCTAAAAGCATTACTGCACCTCCTTAACTACTTGCGCCATACCCTCAATCAGTTTCTTGTTTTTCTGACTGCGTGAACCATAAAGACGTGCGCTAAACACAGTAATAAGCTCCATCATGTCTTGCACTAATTCTTGCTCAAAGGTCACTTCTTCGTTTGACTTATTAAGGATGATTACTTCTGTTTCAAATTCAGCACACATAGCAAAAACCAATTCACCGCCCAACCTCAATAGTCGGTCTTTATGAGTTAAAACTAGACGGCCTACATCACCCTGCATAATTCGTTTAAGAAGTTTTTGAAGTCCTCTTTTGTTATAGTTTAGACCACTACCTAAATCTTGGATTGTTTCAAATTGCCAGCCATTAGTAGCACTAAAAGCTTCTAATACTTGCGCTTGACGTACTAAGTCAGCTTTCTGGTCCTGACTGCTAACACGGGCATAATTAATAGTTATGCGATCGTCTAACTGATTGAAATCTCTAGGAGTGATCCGCTTAATATCTGCCAGAAAGAAACGTCGTTGCCCTGTGGGCGACCGCTCAAACTCGATCTTCCCAGTATCCGTCCAACGTCTTAAAGTTTTGGTAGATATGCCTAATTCTTTGGCGGCATCTCCAATACTTATGGTCACTTCTGAAATATTCTCCATATCGGTTGATGATAGAGACTACAGCTTTAGAGTTACCCATTTGGGGAGGAATGTCAAGGGATGTCTAAGAAATATCTTTCAGTTACTCACCCTTCCGGGATAGGTCTATGCAAGTTGATGGGTATCTTCCCGACATTGGGCAGGCTGATTTGCCACCCTGTAATCGGGTTGGTTTTGAATTGCGGAAACAGCATGGACTTCATCTGTCCAAACTTCTGGAAGCGTGGAAAGCCAAATCCTCTTTCCTGGAAGTAGTTCCAAGCGTCATGCAAACGACGGATGGTTGTTTGGAAAACTTGAGAAGGGACTTCTCCCAACAGAGGGAATTCTTTCTTCGCCTTGCGAAGTTCGTTTTGCTAAATGTAATTAGGTGGGAAATGGCTTATTGGCGGGAATGATATACTCACGTTCCAGTGAACAATAATCCAAACTACATTTACGCCCATTCACCCAATCTTTGATTTCCCGCAAAGCGTAGTTGTACACCTTGCCGGAAATCTCCAACCAATGCAGCATTGCCTGCTATCAGGGTGGCATCAGGATAAATTCGGTAGCAGTAGTTCACGATCGGTGTCATGTCACCAATTTTCACACAGCACCACCAATCTATAAACCTATATCTGTTGCTAATTTTAGCGGGTTTGACCGGATAAAATTAGCTTGGGGGAGTCCATGTATCCCAACGCCAAATTTAAAATTATGGCCTGGGACTTATAGGTTCCCCAAACCCCCACCGAAAGTTAAAGCTTTCAACTTCGCTCCGCCGCAGGCAAAATGAAGTTGAAAGCTTCCAAGACTTTCAGTGTGAGAACAGCCCCAGAAGTTATCCGGTGCTGCCCCACAACTGCCAGTTTTTTTAGAACAGTTCGAAGCTGTTCGGGCCAATTCCTTGCAGGCCAGGCTGCAACTGAGCAACAGTTAGCACTCCGTTGCTGCCGTTGAAGTACAACGCACCGCTTGTCGGGTCGTAGACCAACTTGTTCGTCGTGCCCGATGCTGGGCTGCGTTCGTTGAAACCAGCAACGACGACAAACTCGCTCGCCTCGAACGTGCTGCCCAAACCAGCGAACACACCGCCCTGCTTCAAGCGGATCTTATCTTCGCCTGGGGTAAAGTCAGTGATCGTGTCTACCCCATAATCGCCACCGCTGGAGAAGAAGTAGAACGTATCGCTGCCAGCACCGCCCGTGAGCACATCACTTCCTCTGTCGCCAGAGATAAAGTCATTGCCAGAACCACCATCGACAGTATCGTTTTCTTTACCGCCGTAGAGGCTGTCGTTGCCGTCGCCGCCGCCGACAACATCGTTGCCTTGGCCGCCAAAGACTGTATCGCTCCCAGAGCCGCCGAGTACGGTGTCGTTGCCTCTGTCGCCAGAAATCAAGTCATTGCCATCACCGCCGTCTACCAGGTCATTCCCTTTACCGCCAAAAATGACATCATCGCCCGTGCCGCCAGCGACCACATCGTTGCCGCTGCCTGAAAGGATGGTATCGTTGCCGTCGCCGCCGCCGACAGTGTCATTGCCGCCGCCCGATATAATCAGCTCGTTGCCACTGCCACCAGCGATGACATCAGCGCCCGCAAAAGTCAGGATGATATCGCTGCCGGGGCTGCCGTTCAACCTGTTGTCGCCTGCGGTGCCGATAACGTTTGAGCCTGCGCCACCGACACCTCCAGGTAGTGAACTTGCTGGTTGTGTTGGATTAGTTACCTGTGTCATTTACACTCCTCCTAAAAGATGAATCATTTTTCTACAATACACTTTTGTCTGCTATACAAAACGTGGCTAAGCTTATATAAGCTCCACCATTCAACTAGAAGTAGTTTCCAGAGGGTCTGCTTCCTGCTTCAACCAAGGGAGTCGGCTCCTACTTGTCCACAGGCGTAAATTCGGGTGGAGCAGCACCCTATTTTTCAAATGAGTACAACTATTTTTTTTGAAGCTTTTAGCCCATGAAACCGGACATCGGTTGAGACCCTAATTGACCCGGCTGCCATAAGTTGTCATGTAATTTAAATTGTCCGTAAGGAGATCGGGATCGCAAGTGGAATCCTGTATTCCTCGAGCAGCAAATATCGGTTGTTTCCTGCTTTGGACTCTCGACTCCACCACTCCCTCCTCTAACACCAAAATATTTCAGCTAAACGTTTGTGAGTGTACCATACCGAGCTTCGATGCGGCTAGTCATTTTTAAAACAATAGCCGGGAAATACACATAAACCATTTTTAATCGGAGTATGCTCTCCTGATTGAGAAATCGCACCGGGCCCGCGGGCACAGTCGTGAGCCGGGAAGTTCGATCGCCGGCAATGGGGCTGGAACTCAGTTGCGATTTTTCAGTACACTGTTGTTGACAAGACTTTTGGTTTTCGCCAATAGTTCCCCAGAGATCAAAATTTTTTAGCTGGCTTTCAAAGCAAGCCCGCGCACGCTGGAGCCCGCATTCAATCAAAAGTGCCTCCCAACACAGTCCCGGACGGACTCTTGAGGCTCATCACCTTGATGTTTCCACCGAAATTCCTCGCGCTCAACGCAGGATTTTGGCTAAAAAACCCGGTTTCTCAACCAAAATCTGTCATTTGGGCCATGAGCCGCATCCATCCCGACAATCTGACAATGCAGCGCTTGTGTTGTGAAGTTGGGATGAACGGTGGGCCCGTAGAGTTGTGACGGTACTGTCAGTCGATTTTAAATTTTAGATTTTAGATTTTAGATTTTAGATTTTAGATTTACTCCACAGATGAATCTGGGAGCTTGAACTAGGATCTAAAATTTGGGTCGATGGCGACTCCTGTCGGAAACTTGTATCCGTTTTTGGGCGGGGTCAAAGCTGAGAATAAGCTGCTGCGAATCTTGTACCAGTTTATAAACAGAATGTAACAGCAGGCCCGCGCTCCAAACCCCGTCCTCAATCATTCCCCATCTAAAATCTCAAATCGAGAATCTCAAATCGTATTAATTGTCTGTTGGTTCCGGAGACAGTGTCAAACAGAAAAATATGCGATCGCGCTGCCCCGAGCCTCCGTAAGTTTTTATATAATTAGATTCGATCGATACTTCGGACAGTTGTTAATTGCCAACAGTAGAATCATGGTTCCAGGGCAATATGCTTGCACAGGGCAACAAGGACTACAAACTCAAAACCTAAATTCAATTGTGCGGACTCGTCGCAAAAGCTAAACCCGGTTTCTAGCTACCTATGCGCGGGCCATGAAACAGTCCGAAGTATTGATTTGATAATTTACAGCCAACCTCAGAGGCTGTATGAAAAGTGGCAAAGGATACCAACTTAGGCTAATTGCCTGACCATAAGCCGAATCATGGAACCGATCGTCCTTGCTCAAGCCTCGATACCAATTGAGCAAACCAAAAGTTTGTTCAACCACCCATCTTTTTTTCAGTAAAACAAAGCCTTGGGTCTGTTGCGGTCGTAAAACCACCTGAATCATCGATCCCCAGCTATCCATAACCGATTTGAAAAACGGAGGGTCGCCCTCACCCCCATCGGTCCAGATCGAATACAGCCGTGAAACCCTTTGTCCCATCTGGTAGACCGAAAGAGAGAACCTGTTTGCTCGCTTCATGTTCGCAAACACTTGCTCCGGTGACCACCACGCGTAGCACTAATTAAAATCAGCTTGGCATTCATACGCAACTTTCTGCGTCGGTATCGAGAGACAGGGGACATAGCAGCGAAGCCGCAAAGGGGAGCTCGTCGTTCTAAGATTAAAGGACAAGACGAAGAATTATTACAAAAACTTGTAAAGGAGCAAAATGATATATATCTGCGAGAACTTCAAGGCTCCCTTTTAGACCGCACAGGCCTAGAAGTTAGTGAATCTAGTTTATGTCGCCAGCTCAATCGACTAAAATTAGGGCGCCAAAAAAAGTTTAATAGCCAGTTAACAGCTCTCTGAAAAAGTTCAAAAGCTGCGGTATGAATGGAGGATTTGGCTAAATAGTATAAATGTAAGAAACATTGTATTAATCGATGAGACTGGTGTACGTCTAGCCGCTGCGAAGGTATGGCAGATGTAAAGGAGGAGAACGAGTCTATGATGAGCGACCAGGAAATCCGGAAAAAAATGTCACTTTAGTTGGGGTAATGAGTGATGAGGGTTTAATTGCCGATATGACTTTACCGGGTGGTCTAAACACGCCTAGTTTTTTGGCTTACCTTGAGAAAATATTACTGCCGCAGTTCTGGGTGGGCGCAATTGTAGTTATGGATAATTTATCTGTTCATCATGGCGAAGCCCTCGAAAGTAGGATTGAATCTGTCGGAGAAGAGAGTGAAATTCTTATCTCCCTACTCGCCGGATTTATTTCCCATCGAGTTGTATTGGTCAAAAATCAAAGTAATTCTTTGTTATGAAGCAGCTTGAACTTCAAATGTTCTTGATGAAGCGATTACTAAAGCTATTAATGCTATTACTGATGAAAATGCTTTGAACTGGTTTTATCGCTGTGGTCTATTTTTAGAGCCAATTAGATTGTTAATTTTTGTGGTAGATTTGATGGCAAATAGCTGGAAGTTAAAATATTAACTTCTCCGCCAATATTTTATGGCTAATTGTTAACCTCGAGCGGGTCATTAACGATTAGCAATTTCCCGGACTTTTGGTTCGGCATTCATAGAAAAGCTCTACTATTTATTCCGATGGTGTGCTTGTAGTTGCGCTGTTGACCCGTTGGAATTGCTCTGGCTGTCGTACCTGTAGAGGCGATCGTCGCTCTCGAAAATATAATTGATGGAAGTAGCTGCATAGTATGCCAGCGCTACCACCGACACTAGATTAAGAATTCTATAAATTGGTTTCTCAGACACTTGGTTCATTTTTACTCCTACTTATTATGCAAATAGCCAATCTGGATACAGGGACGGCACTTTTGTTGATAAGTTCCCCAACATCCAGCACCTCTAAAAATTTCGCTCGCGTTATACACTCCTGATGCCCGATCGCCCAAAATAAGTCGTACTTGAGATTTGAAACAGTTTTTGTTGCCTGTTTCATATTGCATTCTATGCCTTCGATTGTCTATCTAACTTTGGTAATAGTTAGGCAATTTGGGCGCAAGCAAACTTTACAATTGCCTGTTTAGAGCTG
The DNA here is from genome assembly GCF_036702495.1 of Microcoleus sp. C2D2. Classification (NCBI taxonomy): domain Bacteria; kingdom Bacillati; phylum Cyanobacteriota; class Cyanophyceae; order Oscillatoriales; family Microcoleaceae; genus Microcoleus; species Microcoleus sp. C2D2. The sequence goes on from NZ_JAUBTO010000043.1 coordinate 15,718, forward strand.
CTACAATTTGAAGATATCGAGCTGAAAAAGGTTGTAGGGCAAGGAGCTTAGCTGTTTTTCAACGCCAAGCAAGGATTTTCCCAAATTTGATTAATGGTGCGCACTGGCCGGAAGTAATAAAAATTCTTAAGTTGGTCAGCGGCAGGCTAAAATATGTCTGAAGTTATACTTTTGCCAGCAACAGGCCGTCTTACTTTGCATATTAATTTTGAGCTTGGTTGAGGTTGCCGGTAATTTTTGAGTAATAAAATGTTGCGGTCGCTGTCCGACAATTTGGGTCTGCCACTTGGGTTCTGACAATTTTGGCGCTCGCGGCACCATTAAATCACGATGTGACAGAAGAAAAGTAGGCGTCAGTCGATTTGAGACTTCGGGCCCAGACGTTCGGCGTAAGCGAGCGTGGAGTCGCGCGAGCGTCCTCGAACGATTTGAGATTTGAGATTTACTCCACAGATGAATCTGGAAGCTTGAACAAGAGTCTAAAATTTTGGGCGGATGGCGACTTTTGTCGGAAACTTGTATTTGTTTTTGGGCGGGATAAAAAAGCAGAAGGCAGAATTTTAAATCGGTAAAAAAAGACTGTTTTAGGATTCAGAAGTTTTATTTAAGTCTACCTTCAAGCTACATTTTTTTTACTATGAAACAAGATGATTAACTCGCTGCGAGGATAGATGCACCCCAGATAATTGAGGAGGAGATAACCGACTGTGTGTAAGCCAGTTCCTTAAACAATTCATGAGAATTATTGCTCGCATTGAGCTATTTGTACAACATAATTTTTGCTGGTAATTTGCCAAATGGATACGGGCAGAACAACAGGCCAAACCAGAGGGCCGATGACTAAGGCTATCCAAGATATCAAGTCATTTTTAGCTGTCGCAGTATCGTTCCAAAAACTTTTGAACCAAACAAGAAAAACGATTAAGGCAATGGAAAAGTAGCTAATCATTATCATTTTTTTACCTGCCTGCCTATAGAGGAGAGAAAAGTATTGATAATTATTGTATCTCAGGGTGTAGCTCGCCGATCGCAACTTTAGGCCCTGGGGTGGATGCTGCAAGTGTCTAAAACCCAAAGTTTCACACCTCTGGGAGTTCAGAGCCTGCGATGTCGAGCGGACGCACTCCTGCAGGAGCTGCGGCGCGGAACCTCAAAGTCTTGCGCTCAGGACTTTTCGAGGTTTCGTCAAACCTTGAGGCTACCACCGCAATGACAGCTTATGCGATCGAGGTCTTTGGTTCTCTGTGATTTAAGTGACGTATACTCGCAGACTTCGGTCACAAATCGAGCTAAGAACAATCACACAGCTTAGTCGAGTGCAATCACCCTACTCTGTTCTCAAATGCTCGATATTAGAATAGTCGAGTTCAACGAGATTTCATGGAAGCTCTGACTTTAAAATCCGATCGCGCGATCGCTGAACTGTTCTATCAAGTCACCCATTCAGGCAATCTGACTCGTACTGAAAGCCACGGACTGCGCGCACTCGGAGAAAGCGCTCTCAGCGAAGACGCCCGAGATGCAGCCAACCGCCTGCTTCACGCCATCCGCCGCGGATGGGTCAGGATTTCCGATTAGTCCCCTCACACAGGAAGTTGAGATCGGTATTTTTACTCTCTCTCATGTCAAGCTTTGCCAACAATAAGATTCAAGTGAGTAGGTCGCTCCATTAACCCTCTCAAAAAAAATTGTACTGCGATCGAAAAGCTCGAACCCGGTTTCTTGAAGAAGCCGGGATTTGGGATTTGAAGCAGCCAGTCGATTTTAGATTTTAGATTTTAGATTTTAGATTGGAGATTTTAGATTTTAGATTTTAGATTTTAGATTTTAGATTTTAGATTTACTCCACAGATGAATCTGGGAGCTTGAACTAGGGCCTAAAATTTTGGGCCTCGGGCGACTACTGTCTGAAACTTGTATCCGTCTTTGGGGGGAATTAAGTAGATACACGGAAAAACCCCCACATCAAGAAACCAGGTAAATGCACGTAAAAGCGCGTTTTTAAACACCGTAAAAGCTTTACGTTTAATTAAGCCTAGCGATATACCTAGCAGTCAGTAGTAATCTATAAATAGATACATCTTAATTTATTTGTCACAGTGTCTTAACAAAAAGTAGAGATTTGGGAATTGCCAAAAGCGAGGAATCTGGACGGGGTTTGTGTTTCGAGTTGCAGGGCGATCGAGGAAAAATCCGATCCCCAAGTCCCGCTGACACAAATCACTAATCAAAACCCAATCGATCACATTTACTCGCGTCGTTGAATCACATAAATAGTGGCAAAAAAAGTCAATACTATCAAAAGTGAGTTAAAACAAAAAAACCGATGATCACCCAAACATTTTTACCTCAATTTACTATTGCAGAGCTAGTCTTTCAGGTATATCACTCAGGTCTGCTGACTCCCACTCACCGACAACAGCTCAAGACAGCGCTGTTAAATGACTGTCTTACCGAAGAAGATCAAACAGCCATCAACCGCTTGCTCCACGCCGTTCGCCGGGGCTGGCTGAAAGTTGTAGATTAAATTCTCGCCCAAATATTTTTTTTGTCGCTCCTCTCTACAGGAACTGTCAGTCGATTTTAGATTTTAGGCTTCCGCGTGAGGCTTCCGCGAGCGTCGAGCCGTCGAGTCGCGCTCACCCGAACAATTTGAGATATGAGATTTACTCCACAGATGAATCTGGAATTTTGAACAAGACTCTAAAATTTTTGCCTCTCCACCACAGGAGTCCGGGGCTTGTCTCGATTTTTGGGCCCGGTCCGATGAACGCAGAATTAAATCCCCTTAATAAAATCAGGCCTTAGCCTAAATGTAGGGTGCGCCACAAGCACCCTGCGGTTTTAACTTCTATTTTGCCAGCTTATTTAGGCAGAGATTTTGCCGTCAGGCATCATCGCCTCTCTCAGATTCGCTTCATTTAGATTTGTCCCGCGCAAAGAAGCTTGATGCAAGTTTGCTCCCCGGAGATTTGCTCCCTTGAGAGAAACTCCGGTCAAATCTGCTAGATGGAGATTTGCACAGCTCAAGTTAGCTCCGCTCAAATCGGCTCCCTTCAAATCCGCTTTTTCGAGATTTGCTTCGGTCAAATTTGCCCAACTCAGATTTGCTTGAGTTAGGTTAGCATGGCTGAGGTCAGCTTGTGTTAAGTTCGCGTCGGTTAAATTTGCTTTGCTGAGGTTGATTCTGCAAAGTTTTACTTGTGTCAAGTTTGCACCTTGCAAGTTAGCGTTAACTGCATAAACTTGAATCAAAATTGCCCGCTGAAGGTCTGCCTCTCTCATGTCTGCACCCCTGAGACTCGCCCCCGTTAAATCGGCCCCGCTGAGCAGGACACTCCGCAAGATGGCTCCGCTCAAGTTTGCTCCCACCGCCTCGCATTCGCCAAAATTAGCGGACATGAGGTTGGCTTGGGAGAGGTTGGCTTGGCTGATATCTGCTTGATACAGAGTGGCTCTGTAGAGGGTGAGACCCATCGCACTGGCACCCTTTAAACTAGCTTGACTCAGGTCAATATCGCGCAAATTTGTCCTTGACATATGGACACCGCTGAGGTCTACTTTGTGAAAAACCCGTTCTCCGCCTGCATACCGTCTGAGAAGTTCCTCTGCATCCATGTCATTTCCCCCAAAATATTTAATAATACCTTTGATATTTCAATAATATTAGGCATGAGCGACCTTTACGTTTCTTGGTCTGAATACCATCGAAAAATTGAGGATTTGGCTGTAAAAATTGATGAATCTCAGTGGAAATTCGATCGAATTGTCTGTCTGGCGAGGGGAGGGCTGCGGGTTGGGGATACTCTGTCGCGGATTTTCGACAAACCTCTGGCGATTTTAGCGGCCTCGTCCTATGGTGGGGCAGAGGGAAAAGTCCGGGATGCGATCGAGTTTGCCCGCGATTTGACAATGGTGGGCGATAATTTGGGCAGCCGCATTGTCCTGGTTGACGATTTGGTGGATTCGGGAATTAGTTTGGATAGAGGTATCGCTTGGCTGAAGAGTCGCTACGGCGAGGATATTCAGGAAATTCGGACTGCTGTACTCTGGTACAAGGCTTGTTCTGTTGCAAAGCCGGATTATTATGTAGATTATTTGGCTGACAATCCTTGGATTCACCAACCTTTTGAAATCTACGAAAAGATGAGTGCGGCTGATTTGGCGGCGAAAGTTGGGAGTTAGTCAATAAAAGACTAAAATTAAGTCAATTTTTTATAGGGTTTTGCCGATATTTTGCACTTTTTGGCATAGTCCGTCAGGGTGGGAAACCCCTGTCTCATAGCTAAAGTCCTCTCAAAGAAAACTGAATATTTATTAAGGTTGGGCAGTCGGTTTGAACTGAGAGGTTGCACCATTCTCAATAAGCTTTTTATGAACAGGCAAGATGCCTGTTCCACAAAGTGAGATGTTGCACCATTCTCAATAAGTTTTTTATGAACAGGCAAGATGCCTGTTCCACAAAGAGTGAATTTTCTTGTGGAACAGGCATCTTGCCTGTTATTGAGAATAGTGCAAGATGTGAGTTTGAACCGACTTTAGCTATGAGGCGGGGAATTAATTCACTCCTAGGGCTTGTGGGTAATTGCAAGTATGCTGATACAATTAGCGAACCGAAAGAATACGATCGCCCAATTCTATACTCTCTGCCAAAACTTCCTGCCGCGCCCACCGATCCGCCGCCAAAATATCGTCTAAACCAGGGCTTTCACAGTTATCGGCTTGATGTTTGTCGCAGGCGTTCTCAATCAACTTCGGAATATCCAAAAACTGAATCTTCTCCTCCAAAAACAGCGCTACCGCCTGTTCATTTGCCGCATTCAGCACCGCAGGCATCGAACCGCCCGCACGTCCCGCCGCATAAGCCAACTGCATACAAGGATACTTTTCGTGGTCGGGTTCACGGAAAGTCAAATCCCCAGCTTTTACCAAATCCAGCCGTTCCCAATCTGTATGAATTCGCTCCGGCCAAGACAAAGCGTAAAGCAGCGGCAATCGCATATCCGGCCAGCCCAATTGCGCCAAAACCGAAGTATCTTGCAACTCAATTAACGAGTGAATTATGCTTTGAGGATGGATGACAATATCAATGTCGTCATAATCCATCCCGAACAAGTAATGAGCCTCAATTACTTCTAATCCTTTATTCATCAAAGTAGCAGAATCGATTGTGATTTTCGGCCCCATCGACCAATTCGGATGTTTCAAAGCATCGGCTACTGTTACTGCTGCTAATTTGTCGCTAGGCAAATCTCGAAAAGAACCCCCCGAAGCAGTGAGAATAATTCGCCGCAACCCTCCTGCGGGTAAGCCTTGCAGACACTGAAAAATTGCCGAATGTTCCGAGTCGGCCGGTAATAGTTTAACGCCGTATTTTTCGATTAAGGGGTTGACAACGGGGCCCCCTGCGATTAATGTTTCTTTATTGGCTAAGGCAATATCTTTGCCTGCTTTGATAGCCGCAATTGTTGGCAGCAAACCGGCACAGCCAACTATGCCGCTGACGACGGCTTGAGCGTCGCCATATTTGGCAACTTCGACAACGCCTGACTCGCCAGCAAGTAAAATAGGTTGAGGGTCGAGATCTGCGATCGCCTCCTTCAATTCCAGTAATTTATCTTCGTCGCAAATCGCGACAATCTCCGGTCGAAACTGGCGAATTTGCTGGGCCAGCAACGTTACATTTTGTCCGGCGGTTAACCCGACAATCCGAAATTGCTCGGGGTATTGAGCTACAATATCCAGAGTCTGAGTGCCGATCGAGCCTGTAGAGCCGAGAAGAGTTAGTGCTTTCACAATTTTTTAATGTTTTGTGGATTATTCTAATATTACGATTGCGGGGATGAAAATTAGTCGTTAACTATTGCGTGGAAAGCACATTCGACGGAATCATATTTTGAGTGACCACAAGGTGCCAGATTTCATGCAGAATAGGGAAAATTTTGCTGATGACCGTGAGGACATCAGTGTCTCGATCGCCGAAAATAGAGAGGAAGGTCGATCGCAGCTACCGTCGAGTTTGGTTTGGGCGATCGCTGCTGCTGCGGCAATTTTCTTTTTGTGTAGCAGTTTACGGCACGCTTTATTCCAATCAACTGCTTTCGATTTGGGAATTTTTGACCAAGCAATTTACTTAATCAGCCAAAACCAAACGCCTTTTTCTTCTTTAATGGGGATTCATATTTTGGGCGATCACGCAGCGGTAATCTATTATCCGCTAGCTTGGCTGTACAAAATTTCCCCGGACGTGCATTGGCTGCTGTTAATACAAGCACTTGCATTATCCCTGGGGGCTTGGCCTAGCTGGAGTTTAGCGCGTTTGGCAGGTTTAAATCAAGAACAATCCCGTGCGATCGCATTGATTTATTTGCTCTATCCGGTGGTATTTAACATCAATTTATTTGATTTTCACCCGGAAGTAATAGCTTTACCCGCACTTTTGGCAGCAATTTTGGCGGCGCGTTTAAATAAAATTGTGTGGTTTTGTACCGCTATTCTGTTAGTTTTGAGTTGCAAGGCGGTTTTGTCCCTAACCGTTGCTGCTATTGGTTTATGGCTGTTTTTTTGCGAAAAAAAGCAACGGTGCGGGGCGATCGCACTTTTGCTGGGTGCAGCTTGGTTTTTGATAGCTTCCCAGAAAATCATCCCCTTCTTTAGCGGCAGCGAAGTCGCTGGAGTCGGGCGCTACAGCTATTTAGGCAAATCCGTACTAGAAATCATCATCAATCTCATATTAAAACCACAGTTAGTATTAGGAAAAGTCCTTTCCTTCGATACATTAAAATATTTGTTTCTCCTCACCTTACCTGTGATTTGGCTGCTATTGCCATTCTCGGGAAAACTACGGATACAATATCTAACAGCACTAATTCCTGCCATCCCTACCCTGCTCATCAATCTCCTCTCTGACTTGCCATTTCAACGCAGCTTAGCCTATCAGTATTCAGTGCCTGTAATTCCTTTTTTATTGTTAGCAGTTATCGCGAAGGAAAAAACAAGGAAGAGGGAAGAAATAAGAGAAAACAAGGAAGAGGATAAAGCAAATAACCAACTGTTTTTAACATCTGTAAATTTGCCAAAATTTTCCTCTAGCAAATTTGCAAATTTACACATTAAAAATTTCCGAATTACTCAACTCAGGCAGGGAATTCAATTTCCGAGGATTATGATAATTTGGTCGTTAATAATTTTCCTATTTCTGGGCGAATATAAAGATTTTTATCTGTACCTAAATAGACTAGATACCTGGCAAGCTACACGCGAAGCAGTCGCACAAGTTCAACCTCAAAGCAGTATTTTAACAGATAATAGACTTGCCCCTCACTTTGCCCACCGCCCAATAGTAAAATTGCTTTCACAAATTTCGCCCCAAACAAATTTAGCTGAATTTCAATACATATTATTAAACCTGCGCCATCCCTGGCCTGATAGTGAAAAAATTGGTGATACCTTAGCAAATCAACTTAAAAAATCTCCCGATTTTAAATTAACTTATCAAAAAAACCAAGTTCTGCTATTTAAACGAATCCCTGATTAAGCCAATAAAATGCTAACTTTAAAATCCCTAAAATCTCATCCAGTATTTTTAATGATTGTCGTGACAACGATAGTCTTATTTACCGCCAGCAGCGCGCGGCACGCTTTGTTTCAGTCAACTGCATTCGACTTAGCAATTTTTGACCAAGCAATTTATTTACTCTCCCAAAACCAAACGCCATTTTCCTCTTTAATGGCAATAAATATTTGGGGAGATCACGCCGCTTTTATTTTCTATCCACTAGCTTTACTTTACAAAATATATCCAGATATTCACTGGCTTTTTTTAGTGCAAGCTGTTGCCCTAGCTTTAGGCGCTTGGCCGAGTTGGAGTTTGGCACGTCAAGCCGGATTAAATAATAGCATATCTTGGGCGATCGCCTGTATTTACCTCCTGTATCCATTAGTATTTAATGTCAATCTCTTCGACTTCCACCCAGAAGTAATTGCTTTACCAGCACTGCTAGCAGCAATCTTAGCCGCTAGGCTGAATAAAACCTTGTGGTTTTGTGCTGCTATTGTATTAGTTTTGATGTGCAAAGCCGTGCTATCTTTAACTGTGGCTGCGATGGGTTTGTGGCTGTTGTGTTTTGACAAAAAACGCAATTGTGGGCTCATAGCTCTATTTCTAGGCGCGGGTTGGTTCCTGGTAGCTACTCAGGCAGTTATACCGTATTTTAATCAGGGAAGAGAACACGCGGGAATCGGGCGATATCAATATTTGGGAAACTCGGTTTTGGAAATTGCTATTAATTTAATAGTGAAACCAAATCTAGTTTTAGAGCGTTTGTTTTCTTTAGAAACTTTTGAATATTTAGCGTTATTGCTATTACCAGTAATTTGGTGGCTGTCCCCGCGTCATCTGTCATCTTTAATTAGTGCTGTGCCGATGTTGGCGATGAATATTCTTTCCGATATCCCCGCTCAGCGGGATTTAATTCATCAATATTCTGTGCCGATATTGCCGTTTTTGGTGGTTGCCGTAATTTCCAGTTTAGCATATAGCAATCAGCAAAAGGGAAAGACAATATTTGATAGATTGCCACTTCCTAATTATCCATTGCCTAGAGTCATTGTAATTTGGTCGTTGATTGCTTTCTTAGCTTTAGCGAAATACGGCTATTTTTGGACTATTTATTTAAAAGGGCTCGACACTTTGCCAGCTACCAAAGAGGCAATTTCTCTTGTTGAAACCAAAGGCAGTGTTTTAACAACTGCTCAGATTGCTCCGCACTTAGCGCACCGCCCTGTAGTAAAATTAACTCAGGCTCACGCGCCGCCTGCAAATCTCGCAGAATTTGATTATGTATTGCTGAACCTCAGATATCCTGGCTGGATGAGCGATCGAGCTTTTGTGGAAAACCTCATAACTCAACTAAAAAACACCCCTCAATTTCAACTAAAATATCAGCGAGACGACATATACCTATTTACCCAAAACGCTAACAAATAAATCATCTTCTCCTCCTTCGCGCCCTTCGCGCCTTCGCGGTTCGTAAAACAAATCTCATTTACAAATCAATTTAACCTTAATCCTCAACTTTCAAAGCCCTTCTTGCCAACTTCACATAAGTTTTCACAGTTTCATAAGGCATTTCCAAATCAGCAGCAATATCCAACAAAGATTCCCCCAATTCCCGGCGCGCCAAAATCGTCGCCCAAGTTTCAGCAATCTCAGCAGCGCGACTTCCGCCTGTACGCTTTCTGTGCGCCATAAACTTCTGTGTCAATTCATCTATTCGCGCCGCCAATACGCTTTGTATCGACACTTCAGGTAGCGCTTCTGTCAACCATTGTGCTCGCGTTTGTCCCAATCCAAAAGTTGTTTTGTGACCAGTGCCGCAATAAGGCGCTAACCGCCCCAAAGCATAAAATAATTGTACCAAATCAGGGCGATTGTGAGCCGATCGCCCTAGCCCAAATTCCACAGCCCCAGTGAATCCCGTTACCATGCCTTTTTTGCCCGCCGCTACCTTTTGCGACTCCAATTTGTGGCGGCTAATAATTGCATTTTCATCAATCCAATTCAAAAATTCTGCTCGGTCAAAATTCACCCCCGAAAAGTTATTCCAGCGGCGCAAATAGCTGTGAAAAACATTTTCTGGAACTGGCAAAGGGAAGTGATGGCCTTTGCTACGAAAGCTTGTAGGACTCACAAAACTAAGTTTGATGGTTGGCGAAAAGGGGGGTTCTGCTGTTAATAATTGCTGGTAATTTGTGGGCTCAAAAGCAATATTCCAAGAGCGAATTAGCAGGGGAGAATTTCGCAAATCTATCTCTTCGGGCAAATTTTGCAGCCACTGACTCAGCCACTGCACTACTGGCTTTGAAAGTCCTGTTACGTACCAGCGATAAATTCGATCGCCCACAAGCTGAAATTCTTTGCCACCGGGGAGCAAATCACCTTCCAATCCCGAAATAGTAAAGGCTTTTTCTGACTGTTCATCGTGCAAAAGTTTCGATAAATCCGGGTCAGTTTGGTGTACTTGACCTAAAAACCAAGCGTGCAAACCTATAGCATACTGCGCGTACAGATAGCTAGCAGCGCGGGGGGTCAATTCAAACACTAATCCGACTAACTCGGTGTCATCCGGCCAAATCAGCCCAGAGGGAGGAGATTTTTTGCTGTGGGTGCGGTTCGGGGAAGTTGCCATCAGATGCCACTAACAGGGAGAGGGCTGTGCTATCTTATCCGATTTTTATCCCCTTTGGGGGATGATTGTTGAGGGCGATCGAGCGCCCAAATCTTTTGCCTGCTTCAAAAACCGGGTCTGCCGCCAGTTTCCCGCGCCCTCGGGGATACACAAAAATCAGTAAAAAACCAACAACCTAAAACTCAATCTTTGTCAAGGTTTTCCTCCTTGTAAGTAAACAGAAATATACAAGTGTTTAAAATCACCTTCTGCGCTACAATTGTTAAAAGCTCGTAGCATCCTCAACTCCGATCCTAAACTATGAACACAACAGAGAACACAACAGAAAAATCTAAACTCTCCAACGAAAAAACTTTGGAGGCGATGAAGAATTTCTCCGAAACCTATGCCAAGCGAACGGGAACATACTTTTGTTCCGAGCCTTCCGTCACTGCTGTCGTGATAGAAGGATTAGCAAAACACAAGGATGAACTAGGCGCTCCCTTATGCCCTTGTCGCCATTACGAAGATAAAGAAGCCGAAGTAAAAGCCGCCTACTGGAACTGTCCCTGCATTCCCATGCGCGAGCGCAAAGAGTGTCACTGTATGTTATTTCTGACGCCAGATAACGATTTCGCTGGAACTAATCAGGAAATAGGAATGGATCAGATTCAAGCTGTCAGAGACACTATGTAATCGGTTAAGTAGGCGGTCGTGAAATGGCAATAGTTTTGAAAATAGGTCGTTATTTTTCCTATTTTTAAGACTTAGCTATTAAAAAAAAATCGATCGCCGCCTACTCAAACACACATCCGCAATCGAAAATTCCCCATCTCCAATCGAATGACAGAGGAAATCCCGCTCGACTTTTGGCAAGGTATCGAACAGTTTAACAGCCAAGAATTTTACGCTTGTCACGATACTTTAGAGGCTTTGTGGATGGAAGCTGGCGAGCCGGAAAAAAGGTTTTATCAGGGAATATTGCAAATTGCCGTCGCGCTTTATCACTTAGGAAATCACAACTGGCGCGGTGCAGTAATCTTGCTGGGAGAAGGAATAAATCGGCTCAGTTATTATCAGCCGATCTATGCCGGAATTGCCGTAGAAGACTTGCTCGCACAAAGTGCTAAACTTTTGAGCGCTTTGCAACAAGCTGGCCCGGAAGAAGTAGCAGAATTTGTGCCGCTTGTAACAGGTACAGAAGTCGCAGGCTTGCAATTGCCGCGAATTATCAAAGTACCAAAAAGTTAAATAAAGGTTAAATAAATGTTTGTATTAGGGTGTGCAGCAGACTTTGGCTCTACACAGAGGATGGCTGGCTTTCTTGCCCGCTGCACAAGCAGATTGATTTGCTGTGGAACAAGCATCTTGCCCGTTCCCGGTCAAGACAGTTCCAGCCACTCAGCAAAACAGCCAATAAAATTCGCGGTTGTCTTGCTAGGATAATTGGTTGAGACTCTCGGGTCAATAGATCGATCTCACGAAAATCTTTCTGACCGTTAAGATAAAATACCTAACTGGAGATAATGCCCTTCAGCAATTTCAAAAATTTTGAGGCTCCAAGCTTATGATGCCCTCCGCTAAACTGCTCAATTCCCGAATATTCAAAGGATTATCGCTGCTGTTGCCCCTCACTCTGGCAGGCGCGATTGCCTCTCCCACTTACCCGCAAGCCGGGCCGCCCCGCACTCTCAGTGTGCGATCGGACATTCAAGAAGCCGACTCCAAAACCGGCATCGTGACAGCCCGCGGCAACGTCCAAATCAACTATCCAGCCCGCCAAATACAAGCAACCGCAGCTCAAGCTCAATACTTCAGCCGCGAGCGCCGGATCATTCTCAGTGGAGATGTTTACGTCTTGCAGCAGGGCAACAGCCTGCGCGGTGAAACCATAACATACCTCATCGACGAAGGGCGGTTTATTGCCCTGCCGGACAACCCAGGACAGGTAGAATCGGTCTATCTGGTTGCCCCAGAGCAAGATGCAGCAGCCCAAAATGCAGTTGGCTCCCAACGTCCCCCAGTAAATCCTCAGCCCGCTGTTAAACCGCCCGCAAGCCCCCAAACAGCTCCCAGGTAAAAATAGCTGGTGGCATCGAAATTTCGCATCGGTAAAACATACTACTTGGGATAGATGCGAAATTTCCTCTTTTATAAATTAAAAAACTGGAGATTGTAAAATATCAACTTGAGACTCGATCGCACAAAGCTGCAGTCTGAAATTTAGCTTGTAGAGGTTGCCGGGAGCGAAAATGAAAATTGTACTCGAAAATATTCACAAATCCTACGGAAAACGCAATGTAGTCAGTCGCGTCAACCTTTCGGTAGCCCAAGGAGAAATAGTAGGACTGCTCGGCCCCAACGGTGCCGGTAAAACCACAACATTTTACATAGCAACCGGATTAGAAAAACCAAATCAAGGCACCGTTTGGCTAAACGATTTAGACATCACTAAATTGGCGATGCACCAGCGAGCGCATTTGGGAATTGGCTATCTCGCTCAAGAAGCAAGCATTTTCCGGAACATGAGCGTGCGCGACAACATTTTGTTAGTCCTAGAACAAACTCAAGTGCCGCGCTGGGAATGGCGCGAGCGAGTCGATTTCCTGTTGCAAGAATTTCGCTTAGAAAAAATAGCATCGAGTTTGGGAATTCAAATCTCAGGGGGAGAAAGGCGGCGGACTGAACTGGCCAGAGCATTAGCCGCAGGGCGAGACGGGCCGATGTTCCTATTTTTAGACGAACCGTTTGCAGGCGTCGATCCGATCGCCGTAGACGAAATTCAAACCATTATTGCTAAACTGCGCGATCGCAAAATCGGCATCCTCATCACCGATCACAACGTCCGAGAAACCCTCGAAATTACCGATCGAGCCTACATCATGCGAGACGGCCAAATTTTAGCCTCCGGGGCTGAAGAAGAACTCTACAGCAACCCTTTAGTGCGGCAGTATTACTTGGGCGACAGCTTCGTGCGATAGTCTTTTGAATGCCTTCGGCAAACCGTCGAATTTGAGATTTTAGATGTTAGATTGAGGAGCAATCTGCGACAACGCGCCACTATGAAAATAGCAATATCCAATTCTTTGAATCCCATCAACTGGCTGCCGAGAATTTCAGTAATGGACTGGTACATTACCAAAGAACTAATCGGGCCATTTCTCTTTGGCGTCGGACTCTTTACATCCGTCGCCGTCACAGTTGGAGCCTTATTTGAATTAGTCCGCAGAGTAACAGAATCCGGCCTCCCCTACAGCGCCGCCATAGAAATTTTTCTCCTGCAAATTCCCTACTTCGTAGTATTGGCTTTCCCCATGTCAATGCTGCTAGCAACCTTAATGGCCTACAGCCGAATGTCCAGCGACAGCGAACTCATCGCCCTCCGCAGTTGCGGAGTTAGCGTTTACCGATTGATGCTGCCCGCAGTGATTATGAGTTTAATTGTTGCCGGCTTCACCTTTGCTTTGCAAGAGTTAGTCGTACCCGCCGCCAGCTACAGAGCTACTCTGACTTTAGACAGAGCCCTGAAGCGAGAAAAACCGATATTTCAAGATAGAAATATTATCTACACAGAATTTCGCAAACCAGAAAAAGGCGGCGACGAAACCCTAGCCCGCTTTTTTTATGCAGAACAGTTTGACGGCCAGCGAATGAAAGGTTTAACAATTATCGATCGCTCCACCCCAGGCCTCAATCAAATCGTTTCTTCAGAATCAGCTACTTGGAATCCCTCAGAAAATACCTGGGATTTTTTCAACGGAACCGCTTATATAGTTGCTCCTGACGGCTCTTACCGCAATATAGTTAGGTTTCAACACCAGCAGTTGCAACTCCCCCGCACGCCCTTAGATTTAGCTGCTAGAGCGCGGGATTTCAAGGAAATGAACATTGCCCAAGCTTTAGAGCGTTTGGATATCCTTAAAAACAGCGGCGACGAACCGCAAATTCGCAAATTACAGGTGCGAATTCAAGAAAAATATGCTTTTCCTTTCGTGTGCATGGTATTTGGTTTAGTGGGAGCCGCTTTGGGAACTCAACCGCGCCGCTCCGGTCGAGGAACGAGTTTTGGTATTAGCGTAGTTGTGATTTTTGCTTACTACGTATTTTCTTTCATCACCAGTTCTATGGGCGTGAAAGCTGTTTTGACTCCGATTCTGTCAGCTTGGCTGCCGATCGTGTTTGGCTTGGGAATCGGGGGATTGTTGTTGGTGCGGGCTGCTTCTCGGTAAGTTTTACCAATAACATGGGAATGCGTAATTGGGAATTGGGAATTGGTAATATGGTTTTCGTTGCCGAACTTCGTTTATTTAAGGATTAGCAAAAGTATTGATTTCGCCGCCGCCAATGTAGCGTCCCGGAGTCAGGGACCGGGGTGTAGCAAAAGGTTGCGGTTGCATTGGCTGCACGCCCTGATTTGTGTTTTGGGGAACGACTCCAAAGTTAGGCGGATCGGGCAAGTTAAGCTGACTCGGTTGAGATGGTTGAAATTCAGAATTCGCTGAATTAGGAGAGAATTGAGGGCTAATTATCTTGCTTCGACCAATCCCACTCGGAAACGGGGACTGTCCGACATTGGGAAGTAGAGGTAAGGGCGTTGGTGTGGCGACTGGAAGTGCAGCAGGTTGAACTTCAGGTGCGAAGCCGGAACCAGATAAATTAGTTTGGTAGGGATTTTTCGGCAAAGCCACCGTTGCAGCCCCTGCATTAATTTCGGGGAGGTTCGGTACTCTGGAATTTAACCCAGCAAATGATTCAGTGACTGTAGCTGTCGGGTTTAATAATTTAAGAGATTCCTCGATCGCAGTATTTGTCGGAGCCGCAAGTGGGGGAAGTACTGCGGGAACATTCACAGGATTTGCTCCACCTTGAGGTTTAGCGGTCGTTGGGAGCAAATTTGCCGCATTTGCCGCAGCCGGATCCCGGGCCGGTCGATCGAGCAATGTAGCCGAGTCGGCAGTTTTCTTCGCCGCAGCCGCCGTTGCCTCCGTGTTAGTAACGACGTATTTTTTCATAGCTGCTTGCAGCGGACTCAAAGGAAGAGAATTTTCGTTTTGTTGGCCTGAATTAGCACCACTCGAGGCCTGGGATAAAGTTGCTGTCGCTCTACCCCCAGACTCAGGCTCGATCGTTTTGATCCCGGACATCAGTCCCCCACTGCCAAATAAACTCAAAGCTGATGTCGCGTCTGAACTTGGCAAGCTGGAATTTTGCGGGTTATTGTTTGCGGTTCCCACAGCAGGATTTGCTACATTTGGCAAGGGCAAAAATCTGCTGCTTGCCACCCGCTTGGGGGCTGAAGATGGCTGAGGAATTCCGAGGCCCCGAGCGCTAATTTCCTCGAATAAACCTTGGCTTTTTACTACTGATGAATTTAACAAGTTCTGTTGAGAAGAAGTAGAGCCATTTAACTGATTGACTAGCACTGGTAAGCTGTCGATTTCCGCCGCAATGGCGCTATCTTCCGCAGACAGCCCCGGCAGCGAACCTGAATTGTTTGAGGCTGCTTCTTCTTGCCCATCTATGCTCAACCTTTCTGGATTTACAGAGACCTCCCAGATAAATACCCCCCCCGCACACAGCACGGCTAGCGGAGCCCAAACCGCCGGTTGCGTCCAGTGGCGCAACCGCGCTATCAGATAGCGGACAGATTTAAATCGCTTAAAACTTGACATAGTTTTGCTTCCATCCGAGCCTGCGGATTTAAAACTATTTTTCCTACTCTACCACATCGATGTTGATTATTTTTGCTGTCCCGGGGTAAGTGCGATCGGGAGCATATCGGTTGTGCTTTTACTGTCCCTGTGCGATCGTCTCGCTATATGTAACTTTGCTGTTCCCGACCACTCCCACAAAACGCTTTTTACTCGGAGCGCAGATGCTCCCTGTGCGATCGGACTTTTGATTGAAAGTTGCGAAAGATCAATGCAACAGGTGAAAATCCCTAACGCACTGGTAGAGATATGTCTTGCTTTCCTCAAATCAAGGGGGATAAGATGATAAAATTTGATGGGACGCGCTGCCCGGCCTGCCGGGCGTGTCAGCCGAGGGACCTGAAAGCAAAATGTCAAGGCAAAATGTCAAGGCAAAATTGGCAATTGCTCAGAACAACACCCAAGGAAAGAGAGAGAGGAAATTGATGAAAAAAATAGTAGAAGTATTAGCAAATCGGGAAGAATTAATAGATCGATCGCTCGGGATTGTCCTGTCAAAAATCCACTCCGCCATAGCAGAACGCGGAGTTTGTACGATCGCCGCCGCGGGCGGAAGCACACCCGAACCGCTCTACAGATCGCTCTGTGCCCAAGACCTGCCTTGGGACAAAATTCACGTTTTCTGGGGCGACGAACGCTACGTTCCCCCAGAACACCCGGACAGCAATCAAAAAATGGCGCGCCTGGCGTGGCTCGATCGAGTAAATATCCCCGCCAGCAACATCCACCCCATGCCCACAGGCGCCGGCGACCCCGCAGCCGACGCCTCGGCGTACCAAATCGAATTGCAGCAGTTCTTCAAAGCATCCGATGGCGAGTTTCCTGCTTTCGACATCATTCTATTGGGTATAGGGGACGACGCCCACACAGCCTCTCTATTTCCCGGCACAGCAGCCTTGCAAGTCCGGGACGCCCTAGTAACTGTCGGCAACAAAGACGGTCAACCCCGCATCACCTTTACAGTCCCCTTAATCAACCGCGCCCGGTGCGTCATCTTCATGGTCGCAGGAGCCAGCAAACAACCCGCCCTGGCTCAAATTTTTGCCCCCGCAGCGGACGAAATGACCTATCCAGCCAGACTCGTTCAACCAGAAGGCGAACTTTGGTGGCTGCTCGATGCGGCTGCTGGCTCCTCCGTAAAATAGCAGACAGATCCGATCGCGTGCCAACACAATCAGCAGTATCACCAACCCAAGAGGGCCCATCACCGCGAACGTCACGGCGTCAGCTCAGTTCCTAGTATTAGCGAAGCAATATAAGAATTGTGGCGGTTAAAGTTAAAATTTGACCATATACACCAGTAGTTTTATGAGGCTGATTTGAAAATCTGGCCGATAGCAAGGAGAAATCGATGATTGTCTGTCCCAATTGCAATCACCAGAACCCCGACGGGGCCAGCCAGTGCGAGGCTTGCTACACGCCTTTACCTGTTACCGCAAGTTGCTCGAACTGCGGTGCAGCGGTTCAGACAGATGCAGCATTTTGCGGTCAGTGTGGCTTTAACTTGCGTCCGGGTTCCATAGTTCCAGAAGTTGAGGTGAAAGTACCGTCCCCCTCGCCTGTGGGTCCGACAGTGGTATCGTCACGGGCGCCGGATTTAGCGCCAACCGAACCCCTGATGGCAATGGAACCTCTAGTTACCCTAAATAAGGGGCCCAACTTGGAAAAAATTCCCCCCAGCATTCCTACGATTCCAGATCCCCCGCCTTCGCCCTCGGTTCCTGTTACAACTGAATCGGTGGCAACACCAGTAAATACCTCTCCCCCGGTTCGCGGCCTGCAGCCTGCAGGTGTAGCTAAAACTCAACTGCAACAGCAGTCGGCGCGCCTGCTACACGTTCAGACAAATACGCCGATGGAATTGCCTCACAGTCTGTCTGTGGTTCACATAGGCAAGCCAAATGACTTAGTGCCACCGGATATTGATGTTTCTGGATTTGCTAATTCTGAGATAGTTTCTCGGGTACACGCAAATCTCCGGGTGGAGGGAGATGCTTGCTACCTAGAAGATGTAGGCAGTTCCAACGGCACTTACGTCAACAATACTCCGCTGCCCCAGGGAAACCGACACAGGTTGCGACCGGGAGACCGCATATCTCTGGGCAAAGGAGACCTGGTTACGTTTTTATTTCAAATCTCTTAGATCGAGTTTGGATTGGGCGATCGAAAGTCTAAAATCTAAAATCGCATCTTGAGGGGCTCTACCAAAACTCAATGCTGCCAATGTGATTAAGCTGACCTTGCTACATCCACTCCAGTCTATACCCGTCCGCAGTTGGACCTTTGAAGACGAGCAGGTCGTCCGGCTCGGACGATCGACGGAAAACCACGTCGTTCTTTTTAGCGCTGTGGTTTCTCGTCGCCACATCGAATTGCGGCGCAGCGGCATAACTTGGGAACTGATCAATTTAGGTACCAACGGCACTTACCTCGATGGTAAGCCGATCGTTAAGGTTCCCGTTGTGGACGGTCTGATCGTTCACTTGGCTCGCTCGGGTCCGAAAATTCAAATCAACGTCGGCCCGCATCCGTCCTCAGTCGAGTTAGGGCTTCGGACCGTCAAGCCAAGGGATGCTAAAGCAATTCACGATCCTTCGGGCGGCGCGCACATTACCACTATTCCTATTCCCAACCAACAAGAAGTTGGCACTTCCAGGGAAGAGGAGGAGTTAACGGAGGCAGAGAATACTCGCAATTATTCGGAAGAAGAATATTAAATCGGGATCTTTGGACGATCGACATTTTTCACGATCGCGGCACTCAGGAGTTTATTTATGAGTACATCACAACAGATTGTTAGGCGCAGCGAACTGCTCAACCGCCGCACGATCGACCGCTCAACGGCGGAAGAGGTCGGCAGGGTAGATCGGCTTTGGCTCGATTCTCACTCAAGGCGGGCGATCGGCTTTACTTGCAAGTCAGGACTTTTGGGCAACAAAAAACGCTGGTTCGCTTGGGCGCAAGTTGATACGGTGGGCGAAAATATTTTTGTCACCATTAACCCGGAACAGCCGGAATTGGATCGGCCGGAACAAGCTGTTTGTCCGATCGGGATTGAGGTTCTCACCGACTCCGGGAATAAGGCCGGTACGGTGGTTGACTACCTATTTGATGTCCGGACGGGTACAGTGATCCACTACCTGTTTAAATCGAGCGGCTGGCGCGGCGTTTTAGACGGGATTTACTTGCTACCGGTGGCAGCTATTTCGACGATCGGCAGCAAGCGGGCGATCGTGTCTGAAGCTGCTGTATCGGAACCCCAGCAGTACGCGGAGGGACTGCACCAAAAAGTCGGTCTCGTAGCAGAGTTTTTACACGAAGATTTCGACAGAACTATCAAAAATGTGGCAGGCGTGAAGCGGGGCGCTCAAAGTCTGGCGGAAAAATTCCAAGATAAAGCTCTAGAAGTCAGGGATGTAGCTCAAGAAAAAGTTGCAGAGTTGAAGCGGCAAAGGCATGAATCTGCCCCGCCAGAGCCGGCTCCGGAGCCGGCCGAGTCGGATTTGAGCTGAAGTTTTGGCTTATCGATCGCTCGGAGACTAATTGCCGAGCGCCTTGTGGGGGTGGCGCGCGCGAGGAAGGTCGATCTGTATTTTCGGTTTAGGAGATTGAGGCGTTCTCGCTCAGAATTGCAGCGAGCCTCAAAGCATTGTATTTTAAAAGTATCGCATCAAAAAGGAAAATGTTAGCAACTCCAAAAGACCTATGCTGTTTGATACAACCCACAAGTATTTTATCTAGAGACCCCAGCATTAATAATTGGTTAACTTCTGTTTCCACCAACAGCGATTCGTCGATCGTTGAGGGTCGCAAAATCGAGAACTCGAATCAGCGGTGCAACCACGGCGGGTCTGAGTTAAATTCTCTGGTTCGCCAGCGGGAAAATGGTTATTTGGCCGCTCGAATTGAGCAGCTTACCTATCGGCGCAATCGCTCCATCGCAGACCCAATTAATCAAGCGGTTGAGACGGCCCTCAATTACTGGGAAGTTCGCCAGATTAATAACATCGTGTTTGGTTGTTACCTCCGACAGCAAAAAGTTGCCCCGGCGCCCCAAGCTAAGGATCAAAAGTTTGTTCAAATGCCTCAAGCAGCCAAAAGTTCAACTTTTACGGCACAGCGAAGGAATAGTGGCGCACTCACCGCGCCTTTAAAAATCAAATTTTTTGCGGTTTTATCCCAAAAAATCTATCTGGGAGCATCCCCCTTTCTGTCTGGCGGCGGAGTGTCAAAACATCAGTGATTACCTTAACTCTGTTACATCCTATCCAGTCTGTCCCGGTTCAAAGTTGGTGTTTTGAATCAGAACCGGTGGTTCGGATCGGTCGATCGAACGACAATGATGTAATTATTTACAGCGCTGTAGTTTCCCGCCACCACGTAGAGCTGTGGAATCACGGGAATGACTGGAAAATTATTAATTTTGGTGCTAACGGCACTTATGTAGATGATAGACCGATCGCTCAGGTGCCAGTTGTGGACGGGATGACAATTCGCTTGGGCAATTCCGGACCCAAAATCAAGATTCGCGTGGGCGCAACGAATCAACCGGGCAAAATAACAAGGCCACCGCAGCGCGAACTCCGCCAAAAGGACGAAGTTTCAAAAGACAGGTCAACTGCAGGGCCTCGGGGTGTGGGAATCATCGAAGACGATGAACAGGGAGGGCTCACTCAAATCGATCTTGACTGACAGGCAGCTATGTATCCCTGCAAGCCAACTCAAACAAAGCTCAAGGTACGCAATTCGATTATCTAACTAATTAATTTTTCGGTAACTGGCCTGATTTTTGCCTAAATATGCCTATAAATTAATTAACAGCTTCTCTAGTAGGCTCTCACCCTTCTAAAGATAAGATTTGGGGGAGATCGATCGATATTACCTCTGTTTCGTTGCTTGCCCACCGACGGTAATCCGAGAGCAACTGAGACATCAACCGCTGTTTGACGCTCACGAGTACGCTCTTGAGCAAAGCGTTGCCCGTTGCTTCTAAAATTGGTTTGGGCGTCAGCCAAAACGGCGGCGGTAACTCTACTTGCACTTCCAAATCCGCTTTTCCCTTCAAGTATGCTACCCCGCTGCTTTGGTGTACACAAAGCTGTCCTTTGAGATTGAGAGCAAAGCGATCGTTTATATAACCCACGCCACGAATTTCGCAGGCGACGGACTCCAAATTGATGGTGCCGTCCGACTCAGCCCACACCCTCATGTCTACTGTGGGTTGAATGCTCAGCATCATAAATTGTAACGGCCGCATTTTCAGCCGGAAACACTCATCGCTTAGCTGCTCTGTGCGACTTCGATCGACGAGGGCGTTCACCAGTCGCCTCGGCTGGCGCAGATAATGTTGAATGGGAACCCGTTCCTCTGGTACGGCGATCTCAACGGATTGGGAAGCATTAAAGCGGGTATACATGAGAAAATATCAAAGTATAGGATTCTATAGCATATCTTAATAAACTATCACGTTTTTTAAGGTGATATAAGTCGCGCACGCTTGTCGCGGACTCAGCAATGTTATCCGAGAAATCACTGATAAAAGCTTTCGGGACATCGCTAATTTTTCATCATACTTGCTAGCTCATGAGAGTAAAGCAAACATTTGTAACCTAAAATAGCCTCTAAATGAAAATTTCGATCGCACATCTGGGCCCTGTTGGTACAAATGCAGAAACAGCCGCTCTAGCTTATGTCAATTGGTTGAGCCAAGAAACTAACTTTGAATGCACCCTGTGTCCTTATTCCACCATTTCCCAGGCGCTAGAGGCATCGGCCTTGGGGCAGGTTGACTATTCAGTTGTGCCTGTCGAAAATTCGATCGAAGGCAGCGTGACGGTTACCCTAGATACACTGTGGCGACTCGATCAACTGCGCATTCAACACGCCTTAGTTTTGCCAATTTCCCACGCGCTGGTGTCTAATGCTACAAATTTTAACGAGATTCAAAAAGTTTACTCTCATCCGCAAGCGCTAGCTCAATGTCAGTTATGGTTGGGGCAGTTTATTCCCTCAGCTCAATTGATTCCGGCCAATTCAACTACGGAAGCGTTGCAATATCTGGAAGATACAAATGTAGCCGCGATCTCTTCGCCAAGAGCGGCTGAACTTTACAATTTGCCAGTGTTAGCTCACCCCATTAATGATTATCCCGATAATTACACTAGATTTTGGGTACTCAGCACGAGTGTTGGAGAAATCGCCAACGTAGAACCAGCGCAGCGCTCATCCATTACATCCACCACAAAATCTGCTGCTAAGTTGATCCTTGATGCTTCACCGTCTAATTGCACCCATACCTCATTAGCTTTTAGCGTACCAGCCAATATGCCGGGAGCACTGGTAAAACCTTTGCAAGTATTTGCCAGTCGCGGTATTAATTTAAGTCGGATTGAATCTAGACCGACTAAACGATCGCTCGGAGAATATATTTTCTTTATGGACGTTGAGGCTAACGCCTGCCAAGCATTTGTTCGATCGGCACTCGAGGAGTTAAAAAATCACACAGAAACTTTAAAAATCTTTGGTTGCTACAGTGTACTGTCAGTAGTATAATTTTTTTTTTAAGTAAAACTTAGGAGGCTGGCGAGATGAATGCTGATGAACTTCTCAAGCGATACGCAGCCGGAGAAAGAAATTTTCATGAAACAAACTTGAAAGAGGCTTCTTTGCGAGAAGCTTTCCTAATGCATATTAATCTAGCTTGTGGAAATCTGAAAGAAATCAATTTGGCTTTTGCCAACCTAACGGCGGCAAACTTAATAGGTGCCAACCTCAAGAATGCTTGCCTGGTGATGAGCAAACTAAATGGGGCTAACCTAAGCCAAGCAGATCTAACTGTTGCGAGATTAACAGGAGCTGACATGATTGAGGCAAACCTGGAAAACGCCAACTTGAGCGACACCAAAATGATTGGTGTTAATTTGAGGGGAGCATCCTTGTACACCGCAAACTTGATGGAAGCAAACCTCATAGATGCTTGCTTGGACAATACAAACCTCGAAGAAGCCTATCTAAGCGAGGCTAAACTGCGGGGAGCGAGTCTGAGAAAAGCCAACTTGAGAAAAGCTTTTTTGTGTGAAAGTAACCTTGAGGGCGCTGACTTGAGAGGAGCTGACTTGAGGGGTGCTAATTTGAGCGGGGCATTTTTGTGCGGTGCTAATCTCGAAGGAGCTAAGCGAGATGAGGCAACAATTTTCAGTGGGACAATACAGTTTTGCGTCAGACAAGCCTGAACTCGCGCAATATATAAGCGGAGAATCCGACAACTAAGGACTAAAAAATATACTATTGACTTGGCTGAAAGTGAAATCTATTTGTTCCTGTACCCGAGCAAAATGAAGCTGCATCTTGAGTATCTCTTTCTTGGAATTAGCTTCAGCAATCTTACTTTCCAAAGCCAGCAAGTTGCGGTTGAGAGTTTCTACTCGCACAGTTTGGTCGTCTAAGTCAATTTTTAGTTCTGCCGCCTTATCGAATTGAATCTGCTTGCGATCCAAGGCGAGGCGGACTGAATTTTCATCCTCTTTCTGAAGGGCTAGCAAAGCTCGCTGCTGCCACTGATTGGCTTGAGATTCAGCTTGATTGTACAGCCACTGAATACGCAGTTGGGCGGAAATCGCGCTACCAACAGCCTGACGCAGTTCTTTGAGAGGTTCCTGAATTTCTAAGATTAACAGATCCCAAAGATTCATCAGTTCGCTGGTAAATTCTTCGCGCTCTACAGAGGCTACCAATGCTTCTAACAGCAACAAATTTGGTTGCATCTGCTGTGTAATTGTCTCAAATATTAACTCTGCTTCGGACAATTGCCGATCGTCATTTTTTTCTGAGACTGCACCGGATGAGCGATCTAATATTTTTTGATTGCTGTCTACCTCAGCTTCTGAATCTGAACTTGAAGCTACAAAGGCCTGTAATTTTTCGCGGGCGATCGAACTGAGTCTTTTTCGCAGCAAATCGCAGGCCGCCCGCTGCACTGACCCTGTCTCGCTTTGACAAATCTTGATGACTATTTTTAAGCCTGCATCGCCGTAATTCAATGTCTCCCTCAGGGCGGCGATTCGATGTTCGCTGACAGAACTAGACAGCCGGTGTTTAACTCCTGCTAGTCCGCCGAGAACGACACCGCCCACAGGAGGCGGCAGTTGACCGCCTCTAACTGCATCGTAGGGTTTCGGTTGGTCGAGATTTTCTAACACAAGCATTTACTGCTATAAAGAACCTATCCGAACCTGTTTGAAGTTAAGGATTAAACAGATACCAGTTCCAAAAAAGAATGGAACTGTAGGCCCGCGATCCAAACCCTTAGTTCATCAGTCAATCGAAAATCAAAAATCAAAAATCGAAAATCGAATGATTTGTGTGTAATTCTTGCTTCAATGCAGGCAACACCGATTGTGCTTTTTTCCTGCGCCAATTGGCTACTTGAGCGTATCTTTAAGTACAGTCCTCGCTGCCAAGTGATTGCGAGTAGAAGTCAAAATTTCTGTTTCGCGTTCCAGCCTCGCTGCAGTATCTTGTAATTCTAAAAGAGTTTGCTGTTCTGTCGCTGCACCGTAAAGGTAGCTGGCTACCCAATAGGACAATTCGGTGGGCAAACTGGGAATGTCTTCCGGCAGGTCGATCGGCTGATCCATCAATTTGCTGGAGAGGCGAACGACATCTCTCAGCAGTTGTTCGACATCTTTTCCCAAAGGTCTGAGGTCTTTTTGCGGCGGTTCGTCTTCAATCCATTCTACTAGACCGACTAAATACGGTTTTTCCCGAACCGCGTCGAGCACTCGGAACCGCTGCTGCCCGAGAGTCATAATTTTCATGCGATCGTCGGGCAGGCGCTGACAGTGAATCACTTCGGCGCAACAGCCAACGGCAGAGACTTTGTTTTGGTTGGGGTCCCACATGAGCACACCGAAACGGCGATCGCCCTCCAGAATCGTATTCATCATTATTCGATAGCGAAACTCGAAGATTTGCAGCGGCAGCGGTCTACCTGGAAATAGAACCACTTCCGGCAACGGAAATAAGGGGAGTTCGCGAACTGCTACAGAGGAAGAGGATGCCATTGTCGCTCAAAAGTGACGGTACTTGCGCTTCTTTTTCTTACTTTAACTGATTTGAGTAATTCCGGCGCAAGAGCGATCGGCTTTTGGGCCGCCAACGGGATCGACTGCTCGCGATCGCCCGTGCTGGCAGCTTGACAAAGCCGTCATTTCGTCAAAATGCTAAATATACCTATTTGCTGAACTAAGTGATGCTGAAGGCGATGATAGCGACTGAAGCGAGGAGCGTTTGTGTAACCCTCCCCCCTTAATTAAGAATAATTATTTAAGTTCGCGCCGTACCAGAAATTATTGCTGATTACTGACTAATAACTAATGACTAATGACTAATAACTAATGACTAATAACTAATAACTAATGACTAATGACTAATAACTAATAACTAATGACTAATAACTAATAACTAATGACTAATAACTAATAACTAATGACTAATGACTCTCGAACTTTCTGCAAAAAGAAGGAACAAATGCTCTTTCCTTTGTTCCTTCTTTCTGCGTTTGAGATAGGTCAATCTACAGCTTGACTTCGATATCTACGCCGGCTGGCAAATCCAGTTTCATCAAAGCGTCAATGGTTTTGGCTGATGGCTGGTGAATGTCGATGATGCGTCGGTGCGTGCGGGTTTCAAAGTGTTCGCGAGAATCTTTGTCTACGTGGGGCGATCGCAGCAAGCAGTAAATCCGCCGTTTTGTCGGTAGGGGAATCGGGCCGATCGCTGTGGCTGCTGTCCGATTTGCTGTATCTACAATCTTTTCGCAGGATGCGTCTAGAATTCGGCGATCGAAAGCTTTGAGGCGAATGCGAATTTTTTGCTGTTGAATTGTTGCCATTTTGGTTTCTTGAATTTTCTAGGTTCAGTTTGTTGTTTGCTGTCTGTTGTCTGTTGTTTATTTGCAGTTGTGTTTGGCCTAACGGCTAACTGCGGACTCATGATTAATAAATAATCACTAAATAGCAGAAAAGCCTGATTAAATTTGGTGGCTTTTCTGCTATTCAAGAGTGTTAGTCGATTCCTACTTGAGGATTTTGGAAACAACGCCGGCGCCGACGGTGCGGCCGCCTTCGCGGATAGCGAAGCGCATTCCTTGTTCGATCGCGATCGGGTGGATCAGTTCAACAGTCATTTTGATGCGGTCACCGGGCATCACCATTTCAGCTTCCGAGCCGTCGTCTGCAGTGAACTGGTTGATCGTACCAGTTACATCCGTTGTGCGGACGTAGAACTGAGGGCGGTAGCCCGAGAAAAATGGCGTGTGACGGCCACCTTCTTCCTTTTTGAGGATGTAAACTTCAGATTCAAACTGAGTATGAGGACTGATGGATTTGGGCTTGGCAATTACCATCCCTCTTTCAATATCCGCCTTTAAAATCCCCCGGAGCAATAGACCCACGTTGTCGCCGGCCAAGCCTTCATCCAACGACTTGGTGAACATTTCCACACCAGTCACCGTAGTGCTGCGAGTGTCCTTAATGCCAACCACTTCTACTGTTTCGCCGACTTTGATTGTGCCGCGCTCAATCCGACCAGTAGCAACAGTACCCCGACCAGTAATCGAGAATACGTCTTCTACAGCCATCAAGAAAGGCTTGTCAACTTCGCGCTCTGGTGTGGGGATGTAAGAATCTACTTCTTCCATCAGCTTGTAAATTTTGTCAACCCACTCATTCTCGCCCTTTGTAATCTTGGGATTGGCAATCATCGCTTCGAGAGCTTTCAATCCCGAACCGGTCACGATGGGGATGTCATCGCCAGGAAAATCGTAAGAACTCAGGAGTTCCCGAATTTCCAGATCCACCAATTCTAGTAGTTCTTCATCGTCTACCATGTCTTCTTTGTTCAAGAAGACAACCAGGCTGGGAACGCCAACTTGCTTAGCGAGCAGGATGTGTTCGCGAGTTTGAGGCATGGGACCGTCTGCTGCTGACACTACTAGGATGCCGCCGTCCATTTGAGCTGCACCGGTGATCATGTTTTTCACATAGTCAGCGTGTCCGGGACAATCTACGTGGGCATAGTGCCGAGTTGTGGTTTCGTATTCCACGTGAGCAGTATTAATCGTAATACCCCGTGCTTTTTCTTCAGGCGCGGCGTCGATTTCGTCGTACTTCTTAGCCTTTGCTTGACCTAGTGCAGAGAGAGTCATCGTAATCGCGGCGGTCAAAGTTGTTTTGCCGTGGTCAACGTGACCGATCGTGCCGATGTTTACGTGGGGTTTAGTCCGTTCAAATTTTGCGCGTGCCATTCTTGATCTGTTCCTTGTTTCTTTTAGCGATTTTAGACTTGAGATTTTAGATTCTCGATTTTGGATTCAATCCAAAATCCAAAATCTAAAATCTAAAATCATTAGTTCCCTTTGTTCTTAGCGATAATGGCTTCTGCCACATTTCGCGGCACTTCTTCGTAATGGCTGAATTCCATTGTGAAGATGCCTCGACCTTGGGTTTTCGAGCGGATGTCAGTGGCGTAACCAAACATTTCTGCTAGTGGAACTTTTACAGAAACTTTGGCAATCCCCTGATCCGTCTCTTGACCTTCGATCTGGCCCCGACGTGAGTTGAGGTCTCCGATGACGTTCCCGATGTAATCTTCGGGAACTTCAACCTCTACTTTCATCATAGGCTCTAGCAGCACTGGCGACGCCTTCATTACGGCTTCTTTGATCGCCATTGAACCGGCGATCTTAAATGCCATTTCTGAGGAGTCTACGTCGTGGAAAGACCCGTCTACCATAGTAGCTTTGAGGTCAATCACGGGATATCCTGCTACAATACCTGATTCGCAGGCTTCTTTCATCCCTTGTTCTGCAGGACCGATGTACTCTTTGGGTACAGTGCCGCCGACAATTTTGGAGACAAATTCAAAGCCGGTTCCCACTTCTGCTGGTTCTAGTTCGATCACGACGTGACCGTACTGACCTTTACCGCCGCTTTGGCGGATAAATTTACCTTCGGCGCGGACGGCTTTGCGAATGGTTTCGCGGTAGGCTACTTGCGGCTGACCCACGTTGGCTTCTACTTTAAATTCCCGCAGCATCCTGTCTACGAGGATTTCCAGGTGCAGTTCGCCCATGCCGGCGATGACTGTCTGGTTGGTTTCTGGGTCAACGTTGACTCGGAAGGTGGGGTCTTCTTCCGAGAGCGACTGGAGGGCTTTGGAGAGCTTCTCCATGTCTTGTTTGGTTTTGGGTTCGACAGCCACGGAGATGACTGGCTCTGGAATAAACAGGGATTCCAGAATCACTGGCGCTCCTTCTTCGCAGAGGGTGTCGCCGGTGAAGGTGTCTTTCAAACCCAAGGCTGCTCCCAAGTCTCCTGCCCGCAGTTCCTCAACTTCTATCCGATCGTCGGCTTTGAGGACAATTAAGCGAGACACGCGCTCTTTTTTGTCTTTGGTGGAGTTGAGGACGTAGGTGCCTTTTTTGAGGATACCCGAGTAGACGCGAACGAAGGTCAGGCGGCCGTAGGGGTCAGCCATGATTTTGAATGCCAGGGCTGACAGCGGCGCGCTGTCGTCTGCAAATCGTTCTGCTGTGTCGCCGTTGGGCAGGAGTCCTTGAATTGGGGGAACTTCCAAGGGCGACGGCAGGTAGTCGATCACTGCATCCAACAAAAGCTGAACGCCTTTGTTTTTGAACGCCGAACCGCATAGCATGGGGACGATCGTGCCAGAGATCGTGCCAGTGCGCAAAGCTGCACGAATTTCTGCTTCTGTTAACTCTTCGCCTTCGAGGTATTTCTCGGTGAGGGCGTCGTTGGTTTCTGCTACGGACTCGATCAGCTTGGTGCGGTATTCTGCCGCTAGCTCTTTTACTTCATCGGGGATTTCTACTTCCTCGATGTCGGTTCCCGTGTCGTTGTTGTAGATATAGGCTTTCATTTGCACTATGTCTACAATTCCCCGGAAGTTTTCTTCGCTGCCGATCGGGATTTGGATGGGTACGGCGTTCGCTCTCATGCGATCGCGAATTTGGCCGTAGACTTTGTAGAAGTTTGCGCCCATCCGATCCATTTTGTTGACGAACACGATCCGCGGTACTTTGTACCGATCGGCTTGTCGCCACACTGTTTCGGATTGCGGCTGCACTCCCCCTACCGAGCAGAACACTGCGATCACTCCGTCGAGCACTCGCATCGAGCGTTCGACTTCGATCGTGAAGTCTACGTGTCCGGGAGTGTCGATGATGTTGATTTTGTAATCTTTCCAACTGGTGGTGATAGCAGCGGCAGTAATTGTAATTCCCCGCTCCCGCTCTTGCTCCATCCAGTCAGTGACTGCTGTTCCCTCGTGCACTTCACCCATTTTGTGAACCATGCCTGAATAGAACAGAATTCTTTCAGTTGTTGTTGTTTTGCCCGCGTCAATGTGGGCTGCGATGCCGATGTTGCGAGTTTTTTCTAGCGGGACGGTACGTGCCACAGCTACCTCCTTAATCTTGTGTTGCTGTTATAATACTATTATACTACACAGAAACCCTATTTTGCACTCTCCAGCGATTTATTACAGTCTCTGGAGGTTATTGTTACATTTTAATATTTTTTGCAAGATTTGTTTACAAAAATATTAAGGATGCGACATGGAGGATTCAGAGAGTGGGTGAATTTTGAGTGCCTGAATTTTGATTTTGGGAGTTTTGAGTTTGCTTCACTAAGGGCAACTGCGCCAAGGGAAGCAATCTCAACACTCAAAACTTACACTTGCCAATTTCTCGCCCGATGCTTTTATACCGCACGGTCGCGCTCTTCTCCATGCCCGAGTTGGCAATTAGTACCGGTAGTGAGCAAAAGCCTTGTTAGCTTCGGCCATGCGGTGTGTTTCTTCGCGCTTGCGAATAGCACTGCCTGTTTCGTTAGCTGCATCCATCAGTTCGTTGGCTAGCTTAGCTGCCATCGAGCGGCCGGTGCGGGCGCGGGCAAATCTGATCAGCCAGCGCAGGGCGAGCGTTGTACCGCGATCGGAACGCACTTCCATCGGCACTTGGTAGGTGGCGCCACCTACCCGGCGGGCTTTGACTTCGACCAGGGGTGTAGCGTTTTTGACTGCTTTTTCAAACAAGTCTAACGGTTCAGCCCCTGTGCGTTCTTGGATGGTTTTGAGGGCGTCGTAGACGATGCTGGAGGCAACGGATTTTTTGCCGTGCTGCATGATCCGTCTCACCATCATGCTTACCAACCGGCTGTTGTAGGTTGGATCTGGCGGAACTGGACGTTTTTGAATAACTGTGCGGCGAGACATAGTTCTATTGGGGATTTTTGATTTTGAATGATTGAGTTTGGGGTTTTGAGCTCAGATATCGATCTATGACGATCGAGCGTGCGATCGGCGCGATGGGATTTATTGTTGCTTCCCAACCCCGACGGGCGAGATCCTGGTTATTTTTTCTCTTTAGGACGCTTTGCCCCGTATTTGGAACGAGCCTGCTTGCGGTCTTTCACCCCAGCGGTGTCTAATGTACCGCGAATGATGTGGTATCTAACTCCGGGCAAATCTTTTACCCGACCGCCCCGGATCATTACTACCGAGTGTTCTTGCAAGTTGTGACCGATGCCTGGGATGTAGGCTGTCACTTCAAAACCAGAGGTCAGCCGTACCCGAGCCACCTTCCGCAGCGCCGAGTTGGGTTTTTTCGGGGTGGTCGTGTACACTCTGGTGCAAACTCCGCGGCGCTGGGGGCAACTCTTGAGAGCTGGCGATTTGGTTTTTTTCTGCGTTTGTTCCCGTGCTGAACGGATGAGTTGCTGAATAGTGGGCATGAGTTACGGCATTTCTAGCTTTTTGCTGAATATAGTGATTTAGCGGCATCCGCACTGAAAGTCCCTTCCCCTCTAGGGGGACGGGATTAATGAAAATAATTATGGGTAAGTGAGGATACCAGACTCTATATTGTACATGACTCGACTTTCTTTGGCAAGAAATTTGGCAAAGCTGTCGAACTTCTTTCCTTGCTGCCAGTTTCGACGATCGATCTCAACGGGCGAATGATATGTGACATAGCTGGTAAAAGTATAGTCATTTATAGACATGGGAGGCTTCAAATCCCTCCCCCTTCACTTTTACTTTGAGCGGATTGACCCGCGCAAGGCTCGAACTACGCCCACGACCTATCCCATTGCTGAACGCATTGGGGATTGCTTTTCTGAGGATGTTGTACGCGGCGTTGACATCAGAATTAATTAACTGACCAACTGATGTTTTGTACAGCCCTCTTTTAATCCGCTTACCAGTAAACACAGGAGCTTTATCTGTTTTCCCGTAGACAGGGATTGAATCTAAACCCAGAAAATTTGCGCGAGATGTGTAAGATTCTTCCTGCACGATTACCTTAATTCCCACCAACCGAGCTTTGTACTCCAACATTTCAATTAATCGAGCGTGAGGAATACTAACAAAGTTTTGGTTGGTTTGCTTCCCGAGAGCAATTTCAGTTTTCCACTGTGCATTCTTGCCAATTACTAGCGTCCCAATCTGCTTGGCCGTTAAAATGTCAATAATTAGGCGGCTGGCATGATGTAAGTAATTATCTGTTTTTTGGTAGCGACAGCGAGTTAAGCACTGAATGCGAGGCGAAGTTTTGCGATTCCCTTTTAACTGGGATTGTAATTGTGAAGAGCGTTTGTTGTAGAATTGATTGATCGATTTCAATAGTCGCCCGTTAATCAACAGTGGGGTAAAACCCGGTTGATTTGAAGTTAGCGCCACCAAATTATCCAGTCCTAAATCAATACTAGCTACAGAATTGGCATTACTGGCGGTGGACTCCGGTTCATCATAGATAACCTCAATTACATAGGAATCGCATTTGGGGACTAACCTAACGAAAGCAAATCTGAGCGAAACTGACTTGAGTTTTGATAAAAAAGTCAGTACCAGAAAGTTTAATGATTCCTTTTTTCGACTGCTTGCTACTAATTGCTTGAATTGTGTAGACAAGAAGGTTTCGCCCTTTAGCCTTATCTTTGTACTTCGGCAGTTTCGGGCGACCCGTGAATTTAGAGTCATCAGTTTTGTAAGCCTTAACCGCCTCAAAAAAGGATTTCCAATTCTTGTCTAGCACCATCAAGATTTGTTGACTAACCTTGGCGGGCATTGCCTTGTATGCTTCGTGAGACTTCATCAAACGGTTCATTTCGTTGTAGTTGACATAGTTCCATCCATAAATAAAGCTCTGACGAATGACGTAATTGGCGGCATTGTAGAGGTTCTTTGACTTGAAAGCTAGTTTGTCAATCTGGGCGAAACGGTGTTCCGTAGATTTAATGATGTGTCGCTCTGTCAACTGCATTCAGAACCTCCATCTTTCAACGAGCGCGATTATTTTTTCTGTCTTTCTACTAGCGCGTCGCTGTCCGTAAAGTCGGGCAGCAAAGCTTGTAACTATCGCCACCAAGTCTTACATCAACTCATCTTTTCCATTCTCCGCTAGATTAACTATTTCTAACTTAACCCCCAACCGAAGAAGCAATACGCCTAAATAATTTGTACCAAATCGAGCCAAGCGGTCTTTGTGTTCAACCAACAGAATATCGTAGTCATCTTGTTGTAGCAGTGTTTCCAACTGCTTTCTGTGGTCGTTCAATCCGCTGCCGATTTCTTTGACGCTTCTAACGATTTGATAACCGTTGGCAATTGCGTACTCGGTCAACCGCTCTGATTGACGGTTGAGATTATCTTTATTCTCAGAAGATGAGACTCGGCTATAAATAGCGACTCGGTTTTTCTTAGCTTTGTTTGATGGCGGCTGTGGCAGGTAGTCAACTATGATCAGACCGCTTTCCGTCTGTCGTGCCGGATGTGGCAGCTTATTTGCTTTCCACCAGCGCCATGCGGTTGTGTAACTTATGCCTATTGCTTTGGCGTAGTCCGGTAGTTTCATTTCGACCTCCTGACTACAGGATACTACTCTTGCTTACTGCTGCTTATAACCTTAATAAAGTTTTACAATACTACGATCTAAACGCAACCGTGAGGCTTGTCACAGCCGTCAGCAAAATTTATGACGATCGATATTTCGATCGAATCACCATTTTTCGGAAACGCCCATCCACTCCAGTCGGAGATCGCATCACAGTCTCAGCATCACAGTCACTGGCCGATCGGCATCACATAAACTTATCTAAAATTGCCGGGCAATAAGAAATATACATTCAGTTGACCGCAGATGACAACCAAAGCTTATATTCCTGAATAGGGAATTTCCGAACTTTACTTGAACATTTGGAAATTCGGTAAAATTGATCGGACTCAGTTCCAGACTATTCAATACGCAATTAATTCTCACAGTTTAACTGAGTGTCAAAAGAATTCCCCATCCTTCTAAAAGGTGGGGATGAATTTTGACCAATAAATAAAAGCGAAGCAACATTGTTTTCTTCTATTGTAATAATGTTGTATACTACTTTTGTTGCTATCTTGCATGGCGTTCTCTATAGTAAAGCTTGATAATTCCTCAGAAGTGTGCATGGGATTCGCTCTCGATCTCAGTCTAACATAGCCCTCTGTGTCACTGGTAGAAAGATAAGTCCAAACATAAGGCAGCCCAATAAACAAAGAAATAACTCTTGGGGAAGCAGAGAGTCTGCCTGTGGACGGCGAGTAAGACCAAAACACAGACGACTGTGTAGAGGCATCGGCGGATGAGACGGGAAGCTCCAAAGACGAATAAGACCGTCCTTGAATTGAGTTGATGTTGGAAGCCCCAACTTCAGCGAAGCAAGTTGGGGTACTTCACGAAGTTCAGACGAGCGAAAAATTGTCAGCAGGCTGCTCTATGCAGTACGGCCCGGATGGGTGCCAGTGATGGACCCAGTTGCTTGGGAGTTTTGAGGGCGGGCGCGAGATTGCTTCGTGACTCCCCGGGGGTAGTGGCGTCAATGAGTTTTGAGATTGCTACGCGCGAGCGAACAACGCACACGGGGTGCATGAGTTGTGAGTTAAAATCTCATCCATAAAATTAGAGGGTTCCCAAATAGATTCACCGCTCTTGAAAGGCAATATTAAGGTAAAAGGACAGGATATGTTTAATTCTACAGAACTGCTGATCGAGGCTTTCATCGAACAGCTTGAGAACGGGTACAGCCGCACTTACGGAGGCTACAAATCCGACTATGCTGACATTATTGCCTGGGTGGGGGCAATGGCGTTAGAAAACATCGCCAACAGCGACGGTCTTTATCACAATGTAGAACACGCCATTTGCATTACCTTAGTCGGTCAAGAAATCTTGCGGGGAAAACACATTCGCAAGGGCGGAGTTTCCTGCGACGATTGGCTCCACTTCATCATTTCTTTGCTGTGCCAAGATATCGGATATGTCAAAGGAGTTTGCCGGCAAGACCAAAAATCAGAAGGATTGTATGCTACGGGAAAAGATGGCATGAGAATTGCACTTGCTCCCGGTGCAACAGCGGCTAGCTTAGCTCCTTACCGAGTTGACAGAGCTAAATTGTTCATTGACGAGCGCTTCGGCAACCACAAGCTAATTAATGCTGAGATAATTAAGCAGAACATAGAACAGACTCGTTTCTCGGTGCTTGACGGCAACACTGACGAGGATGCAGTTAATTACTCTAGTTTAGTTCGTGGTGCTGACTTGATAGGTCAGCTCAGCAACCCGCAATATTTGCAGAAAATAGGCGCGCTGTTTTACGAGTTGGAAGAAAGCGGTGCTACTAAACTTTTGGGCTACCGACATCCGGGCGACTTGCTGCAAAGCTACTCTAAGTTTTACTGGAGCGGCATTTATCCGCACATCAGTGAATCTCTCGGTTACTTGCAGTTGACGCAGGAAGGCAAACAGATTGTTGCTAGTTTGTACGCTAACATATTTCGGATGGAACATCAACGTTCCGATTCTGAGGTTGCTTGACGGAAGGGGAAGGGGAAGGGGAAAGCGGCAAGTTTTGAATGGGTGAGATTGCTTTCCTAAGAATTGCTTCGCTAACATTCCTGGCAACGCTATTAAGGAGAAGGGAAAGACGGCAAGTTTTGAATGGGTGAGATTGCTTTCCTAAGAATCACTTCGCTAACATTCCTAGCAACGCTATTGCCGTACCTGAGTTAAAAAGTTACCAATTACCAATTACCCATTCCCCATTACCGAAGTGTATTTCATCCAACTCAACTAATTTCCTCCTCAATTTCCGAATGATATCTCGGACAGGACCAATTACTCGGCAGCAAAGAAGGCCATCCCTCCCGCAGCGCTTCCAAACAAACAGCACGCACAGTTAATTGACAATCAAGCAGTTCTACACCAGCTTTTTCAACTTGCTTTTTGCCAATTTTTAAAATCGATTCATCGCTAAATTCAAAGGTTTTGTGACACTGAATACAAACTAGATGGTGGTGGTGGTGCAATTCCCGCAAATTCAGTTCGTAATGTTTGTGTCCTTCTGCTAATTCTAGTTCACGCAGAATCCCAATCCTTGCTAATAAATGCAGGGTTCGGTAGACAGTAGATAAACCAATTCTTTCTCCTTGATTCTGCAAAGTCTTGTATAATTCTTCCGCACTCAAATGATTTCCTTGCCGCAGACTTTGAAAGACGCTCAAAATAGTTTCTCGCTGGGGAGTCAGGCGGCAGCCTCTCTGATTGAGTTCGACTTTGAGTGAGTTAGCGCTGTATAAATTCATGTCGTAAAAAATCAAAAAGTTGAACGGGAATTTTACTGGATTATCTGTTTTGCCTCCCGCACCAACGCCCAAGCCGAGTCTGGCTAGGTTTGGCAACAGGATTAAGCCTTGTTCGTACATGGGCAATTCTGGGTTGAAGCGTCCAAGCTCAAATAGGATATAGGCTCCCGCCCAGAGGACGATGAGGCCGGCGTGGGCGACGTGGCTACCGAGCAAACGGCCGTCCAGGTTGGTTAAGCGGGGGTTGCCGGCCCACCAGGGAATGGATTCTCCTTCGGCTGGGAAGGATTTTGTGGCCTTGCTTGTCACGGCGATTTACCTCTTGAGAAAGATGTCTGTTGAGTTTTAAGCGCTTGCAGGTTATTGATATAAATAATCAACAATTTTAGAAGTTTCGTCAAGGGGTATTTGATAAAAATTTTCACTAATTTGAGTTCACATATGTAACTGAAGAGTAAAAAACATCGTGATATCAAGCTTACGACTGTTTTGGGCGCTCTCTCGGAAGTAGGCTTCCCGTTAGGAAAAATAGTAACTCAAGGAATAGTTCATAATTTATTGATAAATAGTATTATTAAGGCTAGAGTATTGTTTAAGTAGCTATTTAATCCTCTGGGAAAAGAAAAGGTGGAAAAAGAAATCCGGTACTTTCCTCTGGCCAAGCTTCTATAAAAGTGGGGTTATATCAATTCCGGTTGCACCGGAATGATATACTCAAAGAGTGTCAAGAGTGCAACGAGGACAAATCATGCCTAAACGCCTCAAGTTAGAGCCTCATCAAACCTCCTTGCCCGTTATCTCAACTTGGTAGTGCCCTGAAGGAAAGGATAAAAAAATCAACCGAATTCAAATAAAAGTAGGCACCTGGAGTTGTAAATTATCATTATAATGATGTAGAAAACGCCAAATTGCAGCAAGAGGATTTTCTAATTTTTTAGAGAAGGCTAAGCTCTTTCTTACCAACCGAGATACTCGTTGTCGAATAGTACAGTTGAAG
>NZ_JAUBTO010000044.1:0-51693 GCF_036702495.1 Microcoleus sp. C2D2
TGATTTTCTGTCCAATATTTTAGAGTCTTGTTTCGGACGAATTGAGCTGTTCTGATCATCTCGTCGATGATCCGATATTGCTCCGCTTTGCCCTTCAATTTAAACTCTAAAACTATCATTGAAATAGTCTATCACTTTTACTAAAACTTTTACTAACAAATCTGTGTTTTTAGCAATTCTTTATAATTTACTAAATTAAAGCCGTCCTAGAAGGACGGGGCTTTCGACCCAGTTTCTTGGTAAACAAGATGAGTGAGATAGTAGTACGATCGCTCTTTACTCCCAAACATCTCCCTCAATATCCTCAAGCGACAACTTTTTAGCTATTTGAAATTATTCTCGAGTTTGAGCGATAATTTCTAGTAACTCTGGATTAGCGATGGATGACACTAACTGAGAATCCGCAGCAGCTAAAGCAGCGCGCAACTTTTCCGAAGTCAGTGCAGGATATTTCTCTAACACCTGCTGTTCGGTCCATCCCGCAGCAAAGAGCCCCAGCAAAAATTCTACAGACAATCGAGTTTCTGGCGCTGCTGGTTGACTTGTGGAAGCTTTCGGGTTTGGATGAATGAGCTTTCGCCAGTCCATTGTTTTACTTAAACGATTTGGGAAGATTCCGCCGATTATACTGCATTTGGACACAGTATAAACACTGGACTCGTTGACTGACTCTGTAACATCAGACCGCAGGTCATACCATTTTAGATTTTAGATTTTAGATTTTAGATCTGGAATCACTGATGACTTAAGGGTTTGAAGCTTGGCTAGAGTCAGATTTTTATTGAACTGGTGTTATTTCCCGATTTTGCGATTAAATTGTTATTACGATCGCACTACAGCACTTTCTTATAGGGTAGAGTGATGGGGTAGCGACGGGGCGATCGCCCTTTTTGCTTTTGTCCGTTTCAATACCAAACCGCGTTAGCGAAGCCCTCGAAGAGGATCGTACTAAATCTCAACCCACTGTGCAACCCACTGTGCAACCCACTGTGGAATTACTTAAACTTCTTAAAACTATGGGAAAAAAGTCGAAAGCCAAAAAATCCCAGGTCAAAAAATCCAGTTTGCTCTGCCAGCGACTGCAAGAAGCTCTCGATCGAGGCAGTAAAGTTTGGATTAAAACAAATAATAGCAGTTTCGGCGGCATCCCGATTAATTTATTCGGGGAGTTTGTGGAACTTTTGGTGATAGTTTCCCCTCACGAACAGGCGGAAAATATCGATGCTTACGGACAAGTTACGTGGCTGATTAGACTCTCTGATATTATTGCACTCGCTTATCCTACTGAATACTGGTCTAAAGATAGATTAGAAAGTTTGCTGCCACCTGATGCAGTTACTTCCGAAGTAGGAGATTCACTCTAAGGTGTGCAAGGTACACCCAACTTTTAGCTCATATCAATTCCGGTTACACCGTTCGGGATGGGGAGTCGTCCGTTGGGAGTCGGGAGTCGGGGAATGTGGAATTATTGACCTTGACTCGATCGTGCCCATGCAACCGGAAACGAGATAACTTGTAGTTTGTAAGGTGCGCCAGGCGCACCCTACATTTACTATTTTCTCAGCTATTTTACGAGCGAAAATATACACCGCTCCGAGCGATTTTTATCAGTTTAATTACTTGTTGCAAGCTGAAAGCTGAACTTTACAGTTGCCTCCTTCAAGTTCACTGCAACCCGCGAGAGCTTGAGCTTCTGCTGCTGCTTTATCCTCACCCCAGCCCGCACCGGCTCCTCCTTTACCTACTGCGATCGCTCCACAATTATTGCTATTAGAGGTCAGCGCTTTGCAATCGTTAGCACCTTCGCTTTTTCCATTGCAGACGGCTACTGCTGCGTTTAGTGCTTCTTTCTCTGTAGCATGATCCCAACTAATACCAGTCGCGTCAGAACTCGGAGAATAAGCAGTAGCTCCATAGGTGTTCTGACCTTTAGCTACCTGGCCAGAGCCAAAAATAGGAAGTGTCAGAGCTGTCACTACAACCAACTTATAAAATAGCTTTGGCAGCATATTTACTTGAGATATCTAGAATGTTAAATTTGGATAATCGCTAAATATTATATTAGGATATTGCTTCGTGTCAATATTGTTTACAAATCTTTATAATTACTGAAATTAAAAGTGCGTTCTGTAAAAAAGAGTAAGATTACGGAGGTCAATTCAGTGGCAGATATACGCAAAATTCTCAGCAAACTTGCGGCAGAAGAAGGGCAGCTACTCGATACCCAATTCCTGGCTCCCTGCGTGCGCGGGGGAAGCGTGCGGATAAGGGTTAGCTCAATGGTTTATACTTTTCAACCGCAGCCCCGCAACTTTGAAGGATGGGCGATTTTTAAGCCTATTAACGAGGAAATTGCTGCGGTAATTGAGGAGCCGAGTTTGCCGCAAGTGGCAGAGTATTTGCAACTGCTCGTACCCGTTCGCTTGCACTTAGCCTGCGTGCTGCAAGGGCAAACTTGGCTGGCTTATCCTGTTAACGAATCTGACGCTAAACAGCGCACTGGTGTTGCGAAACCCGTACCAGTGCATTTAGTTACTGAAGGCTCGCAGTTTGAGCAGATTGTTGCGCGGTGGGACGGTCATTGTTTGTGGTTTGAAGAAATTGACAGGCGCGCCGACCCGCTGCCGTCTGAGGAATTGAAAGCAGCTTTGAAAAAGTTGATTTTGCCTCAAAAAGTTCGCTTTAAAGGGATGACGCCGTCCATGCGAACTGTTTACGAATTAGTGTCCCGAAATATTAAAGGTTTCGATCCGAAAGTGCGGGATCGACAGCGCTTGCAGCGGGCGCTAAAAATGGGCGGCGGTGAATTGCGGGATTTTTGCGATCGCGAAAATTATTGGTTGGTTGAATGGACTAGCGGGAGTGGAGAACATCACACTTCTGCGATCGCCAAAACTGACTTGACAGTTATGAGTGCTGGCATTTGTCTCAGCGGATTGGACAAAGATTTCGACTTGCATTCATTGGTTGGAGTAGTCGAAAATCGATAATTCTTGATTACCATGAGCATATTTTTTCACGAACAACTTTACAGAAGTGCCGCAGTGATGTCGCTGATAAAAAATTTCCCGGTAACGGTGTGCGGCGCGGGCGCTTTGGGTGCGAATATTACAGAAAGTCTGGCGCGATCGGGCTTTGGCCATTTAAAAGTCATCGATCGCGATCGCATCGAGGAACGCAACCTTTCCACTCAACCCTATTATCGATCGGACATCGGCGCATTCAAAGCCAAAATTCTCGCCAACAACCTCTACCGCGCTTTGGGAGTCAGCATTGACGCGCACTCAAAAGAATTGACGCCCGCAAATGCCTCACGGCTGCTTGCTGTCAGCGCCGCAGTCATCGATACTTTTGATAACAGTGTCGGGCGGCAAGCAGTCAAGGATTACTGTGCGAGTGCCTCCCTTCCATGCGTGCACGTCGGATTAGCTGCCGATTACTCGGAAATAATTTGGAACCAACACTATCGGGTTCCTTCAGCCGCGAATGATGACGTTTGCGATTACCCCCTGGCGCGAAACTTGGTAATCCTGACGGTTGCAGTTGCCTGCGAAGTTATTGTTACCTTTGCTGCTACCAAAGAGCAACAAAATTTAACTTGCACGATCGGAGATTTTGCAGTAAAGCCACTTATATTGTAAAATGTCGGTTGACTGTTGCCAGAAACCCGGTCAATCCAGATTGGATGCCCCCATCCCAGAAACCCGGTTTCTCACCCTCAAACAATCGTCAAACTTGCAAAAAACGCTTGAGAAAATTCACAGGGAAAGTATGGCAGGACAACAGACTTTTTATTATTTACTAGCAATTCTCGGTCTATTAGTTTTAACTGGCACAACTGGAGCCAACTATGCAGCGGGCGGCTCAGCTTGCCCCACTAATGATTGCCATCGACCACAAGTGAGACACCATAAAAGGATTTTAAAACACGGATCGAGAGGAGAAGATGTTAAGAAACTGCAAAAGGTGTTGAACGCGCGGGGTTTGTGCCCAGAACCGATCGTAATTGATGGCGTGTTCGGCCCGACAACCCTAGATGCAGTGAAAAGATTTCAGCGGCAAGCTCACCTTCATGTAGACGGAGTTGTGGGAGGCAAAACTTGGGACAGACTGTTTGCTAGTTCGTAAATTTAAGCACCGGACAACAAAAGTTCCTCAGTCATCATTGCTAATCATTAATCGCTGCGGTTTGTAGTTGCGCAGATAGCGCATTTTGTGCAACTACAGACACAAAAGCTTTAATCAACAATCAATCGCATACTAGATTGCTAATGAATGAAGTTTTAGATTTTTGGTTGGGTCGATCGCACTCTCCTGAGTTTGGCAAAGTCCAAAAAAAGTGGTTTGAAAAAGATACGGATTTTGATGCAGAAGTGCGTTAGCGAAGCCCTCGAAGAAGATCGCGCTTTATGCAGCAATACGAACTAGCCGCCTCCGGTCAACTCGACTCATGGCAAGATTCCCCCGACAACTGCCTAGCATTAATTCTACTGCTCGATCAATTTCCGCGCAATATGTTTCGCGGGACACCTCAAGCATTCGCCACAGACAGCAAAGCTTTAGCCACCGCCGAATACGCTGTTAACAATAACTTCGAGATCGAATTGCTGACTGTACAAAAATGGTTTATTTATCTGCCTTTTGAACACAGCGAAAACTTAGAAAAACAGCAAAAATCTGTCGAACTATTTCGCCAACTCAGCGGCGATACAGACAGGAATTCATATCAATTGCGGTTAGATCGGAATGATTAAACCACAGAGGGCACAGAGGACACAGAGAAAGAGAAGAGAGAGATAATAATTCCGATGTCAACGGATTTGATATCAGTCATTGAATACGCGATACAGTATTTGGAAATAATCCAGCGTTTTGGGAGATTT
The DNA here is from genome assembly GCF_036702495.1 of Microcoleus sp. C2D2. Classification (NCBI taxonomy): domain Bacteria; kingdom Bacillati; phylum Cyanobacteriota; class Cyanophyceae; order Oscillatoriales; family Microcoleaceae; genus Microcoleus; species Microcoleus sp. C2D2. The sequence continues at coordinate 4,884 of NZ_JAUBTO010000044.1, forward strand.
CCGCACCGCAATCAAATTCTCGGACGCGAAACAACCCCCGAAGAAGCCGAGTTTCTCAAACAACCTGGTTCGCGATTTTAAAGCGCGATCGCAAAACTTTTAGGTTATTTGCTATACAAACTAGAAAATGCTATATTTAAGAGGGATACCCCACTGACTTTAAAGCAAAAAGCACAGACTGCAATTTATAGGAACAATAGCGATTTTCGGCTAACATTTAAGATATAAAATCAAATTCGCTACTAAAATTATCAATATGTGTTTAAAACACCAAGAATATATAGATAAGCTTTCAACTCAATGCCCGCCACAGGACTATGAACCTAAAGAAATGCTAGCTTTTAGATTTGTATTTGAACCCAATGATGAACGATCTATTAATAACTTTAAACCAGTGCTGATAATAACTCCGCAGCGCAACCTAAAACCAGAAACTGAAGCAGCCAGATGTCAAGGTTATGCGCTATCATTATTTGATACCAGGGAAAATGCCGAAAAACGTTATTTAAAACTAACAAAAAAAAGAAAAAAACTGCGCGATTCTCTGGGGACTCACATAGCAGCAGGATCGATCGACAAGACAGATGGAGTTGTCTCCAAAATAGATGATAACGGTCAATCAATTTTAGATTTTAGATTTTAGATTTTAGATTGAAGAAAGCGACCCCACTGATAAATCCGGGAGCCCCGGATCAAATTGCTTTTGGTCACTTGAGTCTACATGAATTTGCTACTGCTGATTTAGCGCAAAATTTGTAATAACATCTTGTTTATTGTAAGGTACAAAAAAATGGAACAATTAATAGGATTTAAACTAAGTAAATTTCCTTTATCTCTCAGAAGCATAGTCACTTTAGAGTATTTCGACGGCCCCCTGCTATCGCTTTTTGAGAATGAATACGGCGATAGCTATCTTTATTCTTGGTGCGATGTAGATAATTTGTACAATCGCTGGTTGGTTTTCAGAGTTGCACAACTAACTCTCAAGCTTTACATAGAGGGACAAGTTTCATTGCACGAGTTAATTGTAAATCCTGTTGACGGATTTCTATATTCATTAGATATAGACAATGATTTACAGGTGAAAAACACTTATTTAATACTGCCTGAAAATTTACCGGCAATCTACTTGCCCGAAACAGATTCCTATTACGAACTGTCTGATTTAAATCGCGAAACTGCGGAAGAAGATAGGTTATTAATTTTTCAAAAAATTTCCGGTGAATCTCAACTTAGCAAGGTTTGAAGCTGACTAAACAACCAGATCCCAGACTTCTGGAAAAAGTCGGGATCTAATCGATCGCCCAACCGTCAGCCGCGATACTGCACTCGATAAATCCGGTTATTCGCTTCCTCAGTAAACAGCAAACTCCCGTCAGGTAAAACCAGCAAACCAACCGGTCGCCCCCAAGTTTTCGGGCCCGACGGATCTGTGAGAAAACCAGTCAGAAAATCTTCATAATAACCTTGAGGGCGTCCGTTCGCCGCATTAAAAGGTACAAACACGATTTTATAACCAGTTCCAGCGTTGCGATTCCAACTGCCGCGAAACGCCACAAACGCCCCGTTGAGGAATCTTTTGGGAAACGTTTTGCCGTCGTAAAACTGAAGCCCCAAAGCCGCCGAATGCGCCTGAAACAGCACATCTGGCATTAATGTTTTAGCCACTAAATCAGGTCGATCGCTATTGCCATTCCTGGAGTGGCGCGGGTCGAGCAAATTCGGCTTAAAATAAGCGTAAGGCCAGCCGTAAAACTCGCCTTGACGAATTCTTGTCAAGTAATCTGGCACCAAATCATCTCCCAAACCGTCGCGTTCGTTGACTGTCGTGTAGAGTTGATTGGTTTTTGGGTGAAAATCCAATCCCACCGGATTTCGCAAACCGGAAGCAAAAATTTGCTTGTTCTGGCCGTCCAAATTCATCACTTGAACAGACGCCCTCGGCAGCGGTTCGACATCGGCATTAGACTGGGAGCCAACTGATACGAAAAGCTTGCTATTGTCGGGGGAAGCGACAACATTTCGCGTCCAGTGTTGGTTGTAACCGCCGCCCGGTAAATCAGCAATTTTTTGACCAGTACCTGTCAATTGTTCCTGCCCTTTTGTGTAGGGAAATCGGCGGACTTCAGCGGTATTTCCGAGGAAAAAATAGCGCTCGGCAAAAGCCATGCCAAAGGGAATATTTAACCCGTTTTGGGCACTTGCAAAAGTCTTGCGAACCTCAGCAACCCCGTCGCCGTTGGCATCCCGCAACAGTGTAATCCGATTCTGCCGGGTTTCTGTTACCAAAACATCGCCTGTCGGCGTCAAAGCCAGCCATCGGGGAGCGTCTAAATTGTCAGCAAAAACGTTAACGACAAAGCCAGGAGGCACTCGCAGCACTGGCGATGCGGGAATCGGTATTACTTGAGGAGGTTTTGAGGCGCTTTCGCTGGCTCCTGGCTGCGGCAAAGAAGTTGCAACAATGCGGATTGGCTGCGGCGAAAGCGGTTTGGTCGGTACAATTTGATTTGTCCCAACATTTACCAGCGGTGCACGGGAGGGAATTTGGGACAGGGGGCCGTTGTCGCCAACAGCAGGGGCGATCGCATCTGTAGCTCGATCGCACGCCATCACCGGCAACAGCAGAATTAGCAGCAAGAAACGCAAGTAATACATAGCAGCGATTTCTCAACAATTGCTGGACAATTCTATTATTCTAACTGCTATTAAACAGCGAAGCCACCGCGGACGCGGTGACTTAATTCCGCTTACTCATACCAGTTGCAAAAAAAGAAGGCAACTGTAAGCCCGTGCTCCAAACCTTGAGCTTCATCAGTCAATCGATTTTAGATTAAAGATTAAAGATTAAAGAATTTAAGAAAGCGACCCCAGGAATGAATCCGGGAACCCGGGGCCAAATTGCTTGATTGTCATTGCCAATCTTCAATCTAAAATCTAAAATCTAAAATCGTATAACCTAGCTCTACCAAAGTCCTCTCACAGGAGCCGGAGCCGGAGCCGGAGCCGGAATCGGACGGGGAGCCGGAATCGGAGCGGGAGCCGGACGCGGAGCGGGAGCCGGCATCGGACGGGGAGGGGGTTCTGGGGCCGGACGCGGTGCCGGTGCTGGGGCTGGGGGACGAACAACCGTTGTGGCTACCACCTTATAATCGGGGATCACGGCGATATTTTCTACCTGAGACCCGGCTATGGTGGCTCTGACTTTCATTCCCGGTACGAGACCAATAATTTTCAGGACGCATTTTTGAATCCTGAGAGTCCTGTACGGCGCGTTTTCTTCGCGAATTGTTACTACGTCGCCGACAATACTTTTGACAAAACCGGTAATGGTTCGAGAGTTTGCTGTTGTGGTGGTCTGCGTTTGGGCTATTTGAGTTGCAGGGTTAGCCATCGCAGGATGTACTGAGACCGCCGAAATTAACACGGACAGGGTTGCACCTGTCAATAATTTGATGTTCTGAAAACGCATTGAAACCTCACATTAACTGCTATTTAGGGTCGGGTTTGCTTCCGCTGCGCGAAAGTCCCAACATCTTGACCTAATCTAGTTTAATCCCCAGAGTAGGAAATTTAGGACAATCTCAAAAAAAGATTATCGAACAAGTATTGAAAGACTAAATTTTACATCATAAGTTCCCGATTTACAACAAGTTCAGCGCTTGGCATCTATAGAGTGTTGGCGTGATATATTGAGTTTGTTCGATCGACCTTTGCAGTTTGTTTAAGCCAACCTAACTGTTGCTGGGCGGCAAACTCTACCCAAAGACAGATTGTGCTTTCCGGATACAGCAACGCCATACTTTCAATTTTCGATCGCCAGCCGGCCGGCAGCTAAAAAATCAAATTAGTCGGAGGTAAAATTTAATCATTTTCTGGCAGGATTTACGCATAAACCGGGTTTTTTCACGAAAACCTCTCGCGTATCTCCACTGCTCCCCGTATAAAAACCTGGTTTTTTTGGTATTATTGCCTAAGCTTTGTGTTGAGTTACAAGTTATCAGTTGTGGAATTTAAACTAAAAACTGCGCTGCGCAGTTGCCGTCAAAAAGCCATGTCAAAAGTTTTCAAATCGGGTGCGGTTTGCGGATAATGAGATAGGAACTTTGTAGGAACTGCTGGTGAGGAATTTAGTCAACAAAACAATGGTGAACAGCAAATTTTTATTTAACAAGTTAATTGTCGCGAGCTTGAGTGCAGTCGCGCTGTCGGTCGCCCTACAGCAGCAAGCGGCTGCCGTTAATTCAAGTAATAGCGCGATCGCGCCACAGGGGCTAACATCCAAGGCAGAATTGCCGAATCTCCCAGCCCCAGAACTGCCGCCCTTGGGAGAACCATTTCGGTATATTCCCCAGGAACCAAAGCCTCCGGTAAATCCAATTGAGGAAGTGCGTTTAGTGCTGAAATTGCGAGAACGTCGCGTTTATGTTTACCGACAAAATAAGGTGCAAGCCAGTTTCCCGGTTGCTGTGGGAAAAGGCGGCTGGGAAACTCCTACAGGCAATTTTAAAGTTATGCAAATGATCAAAGATCCAGTTTGGCAAAATCCTTGGACAGGAGAACTTATTCCTGCTGGGCCGGACAATCCATTAGGGAGTAGGTGGATGGGGTTTTGGACGGATGGCAAGAATGTGATTGGTTTTCATGGTACTCCGAATCCAGAGTCGATCGGGGGGGCGGCTTCTCATGGTTGTGTCAGAATGTTTGACAAAGACGCGCAGGCTTTATTTGAGAAAGTTGCAGTTGGAACGCCGGTGATTGTTGAGCATTAGTTGGCAGCCATTATAAAAACACAAATTCTCGGCAATTGAAATCGCTTTTGACCTCAAATTCGGATGTGCCGAAGCGCCCGTCATCCGAATTCGAGGTCAAACTACACATACAAAGTCCGCCGACCCGGACTAAGGAATTTCTTAGTCTCTTAGAAAGGGACTTCGTTTCTGTAGTAGCGGTTTCAACCGCCGAGGGATCGAGGGGTGTGGTTTCAACCGCCGAGGGATCGAGTAACGAATCCGGATTTGACCAAATATTCGATCGCACCTTGGCGGCTGGTTGGATAGTTGAAAAGCGATCGGGCATTTTCCCCGCTGGGCGATCGTATTTGGGATACCGCGCCGATGTCAGCACAGAATTGGCTAAAGATTTCTTTACCCTCCGGATCGGTTGTGTGGCTCAGTGGATAATACTAAAAGATTAAGGTAACAAACAAAACAAGGTATCAGCAGCTATTGCTTCTAGTAATGGTGAAGCTGACTACGATATATCATTAATTTCACAGGAGTTAGGCTTGCATGGACTCAAGTCGCAGATTGGCTTATTTAGAAGAAACCTTAGAGTTGTGGTACGAACAACTGGGCGAAGCAGAAAAAGCCCTTCCTATGGCTTTCGGCTTCAAGGAAAAAACTGCAATCAAACAAAATATCCGAGTAGAAATTTTACCGGCAATTTGCATGTGCGAGAAAGAGTATTGGTCCATTCTGGCGAAAGATGCGCCCGATTACCAAGTGGACGAAGTGGCTGCGAGGCACGCCATTGTTAAGGTTGTGCAGGAAGTGGAACTGATTCAAAGCCAACCTAATCAATATCCCGATAAGTTGATGCAGAAGTTGCAGGAGATTCTCGACAAGCTGAATGAACCGCAGACACCTGCAGCAGCTAGGCTGATAGCCGCTCTGCCTCTTATACCTGGGATTCTGTCTTGTGAGATAGAACTAGATACAGAAAAATCGTTGACAAGGGTATTGGGGGGAATTAAAAAACTCTTAAAAAAAAAACAGTACAACGAGACTCCCCAGTTCAACGCACACAACCAGAAATTGATGGGTAGTCCTCAATTAATTCCCCCAAAAGCATCAGTTGTACCCTCACAACTTTATCAGGCGATTGAGAAACCAGGGGCATTAATACGCGTAAAAACTTCCCGACCAAGCGACACAATCCATTTAATAGCCAATGAAATTATCAAGGAGCACACTCCGAAAGACTATAAAGCAGTTCGCGTGAACTTTCAGTGGGCAAACAATGATTTAACCAACTCAGATAAGTTATGGCAGTGGTTCTGTGACCAAATTACGTCGCAACTTCCGCTACAAAATACACTAGCTAAGTCTTGGCAGGGAAAAACATCGAGCAACATGGAGTGTACTGCCTATTTTGAATACCTGTTACCGGAAATCCCAACCGCCCTTGTCTTGGTCTTGTATAACGTGGAGTTTATTCTTGAATATCAAGCGAGTGCTGACGACTTTTTTGGAGGGCTGCGAGCTTGGCATCAGAATGTCGAGAACAAAGATAGTTGGAAACGACTGCGGTCGGTGATTGTGCATTCTAAAGATATCAAAACTAATCCGCCGTTGAATTTAGGAGTCAGGATTGAGTTTCCATAGCCAGAAGCAAGACAATAATGTTTTGCTTTTGGGTGACTTGTGTCCATAGTATTTTATTAGTGGAAGGTTAATTGATGGTATCTCAATACTTCGTCGGAGGAGCTTTGCGCGCTGATTCCCCCACCTACATCGAGCGGGAGGCAGATCGCAACTTTTACCAATTCTTGAAAAATGGGGAATATTGTTATGTCTTAAACTCGCGGCAAACGGGCAAAACCAGTTTGATGGTGAGAACAATGCAACGGTTGAAGACAGAAGGGTTTGCTTGTGTTGCGATTGACCTTAATCAGATAGGCGCAAATACCAGTAAACAGCAATGGTATGCAGGGGTGATCGATCGTCTGAGCAAGGGTATCAATCTTAATAATTTTGATTTAAATACCTGGTGGAATAGTCATCGCTTACTGTCGCCGATGCAGCGATTGAGCAAGTTTATTGAAGAGAAATTAGTTTCTCATCCCCAAAAGATTGTAATTTTTGTAGATGAAATAGACTCTGTTCTCAGTTCCCGTCTGAAGGGCAAGCTAGATGATTTTTTTGCTTTGATCCGAAGTTGTTATAACCGACGCGCTAGCGAAGAAAGATTCAAGAATATAACTTTTGCGCTGTTAGGGGTAGCAACTCCCTCAGATTTGATCCGCGATCTAAAGCGCACGCCGTTTAATATTGGTAAGGCGATTGAGCTTAACGGCTTTCATCTGCAGGAAGCTGAACCTTTGCTTCGGGGATTAGAGGAGAAAGTTAGTAATCCCCAAGCGGTGCTGAAAGAGGTCTTAGCTTGGACGGGTGGGCAACCTTTTCTTACCCAAAAACTTTGCGAACTTATAACAGATGGTATGGAGGCATCGGGAGTAGAACAATTGGTGCAACAGCGGATTATCGAAAACTGGGAACGCCATGATGACCCAGAGCATTTGAAGACGATACGCCATCGCATTATTAACTCCCTCTCCAGTCCGCAAAGTGGTCGATTGCTAGGGCTATATCAGCAAATTTTACAAAACAAAGAAATTATTGCCGATGACAGTGATGAACACCAAGAATTGCTGTTATCAGGGTTGATTGTTAAACAGGATAAAAAATTAAAAGTTTACAATCGTATTTACCCGCTTATTTTTAATCTTAAATGGGTTGATAATCAGCTACTGGATCGGCGACCTTACCAACAAGAAATAGCGGAATGGCTCGCTAATGACCAACCCCCATCTAAACTGTTGCAAGGAAAAAAATTAAATGAGGTACTCACATGGCTTCAGGGTAAAACATTAACCTTAGAAGACGAGGAATTTATAAATGCAAGCAAAAAATGGAAAAAGCAAAAAAATCAGAAGTTGCAGTTAAGGATTCTTAGTGTAATTTTCTTGCTTGTGTTTGGGCGTATGGGTGAGTTTAGCTCCTGGCTTTGGTGGCATATTGATGTGAATGAGCCATTGAGCGAAGGTGAGCGGACTCTCTTTAAGAACATTGAAAATTCCAATCGAGATAAAGGTATTGAAGCTTTCAAAAAAAATAAGTATGAAGAAGCTTATAGGTTTTTTGAAAAAGCGAGAATAGCCGATCGTAAAGATCCAGAAGTAGAAATTTATTTCAATAATGCCAAAGCCTTGAAAGAGCAGAAATCAGGAAACAAGGAAAAGAAAGAATTAGTCACTCTTGCAGTAGTTGTACCTCTGGATACTAAAGACGAAATCGCTCAGGAAATCTTGCGAGGAGTTGCACAAGCACAATATAAGTTCAACGACAAAAAACAGAAGCGGTTCTTGAAGATTTTAATAGCTAAGGATGGGAATGACCCCAAGAAAGCAGAAGAAGTTGCTAAAAAGCTAATAGAAAACCGAGATATTATGGGAGTGATTGGACACAATACCAGTACAGTTACGGAAGCTGCACTACCTAAGTATCAAAAAGGTAACCTAGCCATAATCTCCCCCACTAGCACTAGCACTACACTCACCGCTAAACCGGAGAGTGAGGTTTTTTTCAGAACCGTGCCCAACGACACAGAAACTGCTATAAAATTAGCTAGTTATGCCAAAAAATACACAAAAGTTGGTATTTGCAATAACCCTAATAATACATATAGTGATAGCCTAACAAAGGCGTTTACAGACTCTTTTGAAAAAGACGGTAGACAAGTTGTAGGAGAGCCGATTGATTTGACCTATCCTGCACTGGATGCTTCTGGCGTAGTTGCAACAATGCTTAATAATCAAGCTAATGCATCTGTATTGTTGCCAGACACAGAGAGAATTTCTGTGGCAATTGAAATTGCCAGCGCCCAGGAAAAACTAAGCCAGTCTGGAACCAAAAAGCTACAGCTACTCGGAGCGGATGCTTTGTACAATCCACAGATTTTAGAAGGCGGAAAGGCTGTTGAAGGTTTGGTTTTAGCTGTACCTTGGTTTCGAGATCAAAAAAATTCAAAAACATTTGCTGCTGAAGCTAAGAAAAGATGGGAAGGGAATGTTAGCTGGCGCACAGCAACCAGCTATGATGCGACTCAAGCTTTAATTAAAGCTCTGCCTGTGGCTCAAAAACCCTCCCGCGATGCTGTATTGACAAACCTCAAATCTATTAATCTTGCAGCAAATGAAACTTCAGGAAATCCACTCCGTTTTGTTAACGGTGAGCGCAAAGGTCAAGAACCAGTTCTCGTCAAGGTATTTAAAGGTAGTAATGGCCTCGATTTTAAACTGGAGAATGAGTGATAATTCCTGGCGATTGAAATTGCGGTTATACATACAAAGTCCGCGCAACGCGAGACTGAAGAATTTCTTAGTCTCGCGTTGCGCGGACTTCGCTTGACAAGGAGCGGTTTCAACCGCCGAGTCCTCAAGTAACAAACCCGGATTTGATATTAAATAGATTGCTGATATTTTTCCAACAATTCCGGGATGTAATCGTAGCCGTCAACACCGATCGCCGGAATGATATTCGCTCGACTTTTCGCCAAAGATTCTTTAAAAGCTTCCGCCCCCATTTGACCCCGCAAAATTGTCAGCAAACCAGCCGATTGGCGCCACTCCGCCGCCCCAATTTGCTCCAAAGTATACATCCCCAAACTGCCAGCGAATATCGCTTGTTCTAGTGCGTTGATTGTGTAATAAGCTTGAGCCAAATAAGCCAAATTCAGACCTTGCAAATATAAGTCACCCGAAAATTGGGCAGCTTGCCAACCTTTTAGCAAATATTCGATCGCAGCTTCAGCATTTTCCAGGGCAATTTTAGCGATACCGAGACTGCTGGAACAAAAAGCTTGACTTTGGCGATCGCCCAATCTTTCCGATAGCAACAAACCTTGTTCCAAATAACCGATCGCACTCTCATAAACCTCCGGTTCCACCTCCTCCAACTGCCGCGCTTGAAACACTTCGCTGTAACCCAAATTAGCCAGAGCATTTGCCTCGCCTTGCCGCTCTCCCGTTTGTCGTGCCATAATTAAAGCCCGCTGGCTGTAATTAATCGCTTCCTGATAATTTTTTTGAGCAACATAGTTGCGGCTGATGTGATTGAGATTGGCCACTTCGCAAGCTTTGTCTCCTTCCAGGCGGGCAATTTCCAGCGCTTGCTTGTGCAGCAAGATCGATCGCTCGTAGGCCCCGGCCGCCTGCATCGAATAACCCAAAAGCGTCAGAATCCGAGCTTTCGCTTGAGTGCCTTCAACTCGCCGCAGCGGTTCGTCTAAATAATCCAAAGTATGCCGCAGAGCTTTACCATCAAACGAAGCAAAAATCCCGCCGTAAAGCGGAAAATATTCCCGCCCAGAAAAAGCGCGCAAAATTTGCAAAGTTACTTGAAAACAAGCATTAGCCAACTGTTCCCCGCTCTTCGTAGAATTATTAAACCCACTAGCTAGCTGACTCCAAATTACAGCAAAAGTAATGTAAGTAGAAATTGAAGCTTTTGTTGACACTTTGGAATCGTAAACTTGCTTGTCAAACCATGTCGCCAACGCCCGCTGCAAGCACTGCAAGATAATCGCTAATTCCACCAATCCGCCTAACTCTAAATTCGATTGCTTGGCGGCGAATTGAACTACCGATTCACCGAGGGCAATAGTATTCAAGAGAGCGTGGGGAAAGGGACTGTTAACTTTTTTTGCCCAAAAAGCCCAAGGCCCATTTTGTTCGGGACTACCGGCAAATCCTAGCTGCTGCGGCTGATAAATCCAGCCGACGAGTTCCGGTTCCAACCGCTGCCAAGATTCTAAACCTTTGGCAATACCAGCCGTGATTTGCTGCAAATCTCGCTCGGTTTCGGGATTGGCAGTTTGCAGCATTTGTTGGTGTAGGGATTTTGCCAATTGCTGCAATTGGTCCAGAGTCAGCGGATGTTCTTTATTCGGATCGATTACTTGCAATAATGCTAGGAGACGGCTGTTAGATTCGGCGGTAAGGATTTGTTGAATTGAGGAGGCAATTTCGCGATCGACGCGGTTATCTTTCTGCCAGCGTTCCCATTCTCCTTGGATGGTTTTGAGAGCTCTGAGGGTACGATTTGCCTTTGCTTGTTTGATTTCGTCTTTTTCATTTCTGAGTTGATTTTCGGCGGCATCAAGGCGTTCACCGAAACAGCGTTCAAAGATTTCGCCGGTACCGGTGCTAATGTCTTGCACCAGCATTTGATAGACTTGTTCTTTAGAGCGAATTTGACCTTTGAGGGTGATTTCGACAATTTTGTCGATTAGGGCTAAGTAGCGATCGCGCAGTGAGGTAGATTCTGGCATAAGTTATATTTAGTTAATAAATATTTATGGACAGCGCTTGCAGCTTGCACCATTTCATGCTGCTACTTAATTTTACAGCTCATCTGGGTTAATGCCCATTTCTCTGAGGCGATCGGCTAAACGATTTGCTCGCTGACTTTCTAATTGAGCTCGCTGACTTTCTAATTGAGCTCGCTGACTTTCTAATTCGGCTCGCTGACTTTCTAATTCGGCTCGCTGCCTTTCAAACTCCTCTGGAGTCAGAACCCAATCGCCACTGACATCGTACCAACGCAGCCACAACCTCGAACAACCTTGATAACAACCTTCCCACAAACCTATACCTAATTCTAATTCCGGTATCCAGAAACGCGACTCGGTTAAAACTTGTTCGCGGTAAAGATTGCCAATCAAGCGAAATACTCTCAGTTGATTGTTGTACCGACTGAAAACAAAGTAGTAAGGAATCCGCAAAATCTGTTCGTAAACTCGCCACTTAGTAGGGGGTTTATTTCGTGCTTCTTCTGTAATTCCTAAATCCTCATCTTCAGTGCCAGGTGACACCAGTTCCACCACTACCAGAGGACTGGCATTTTCTTGCCACATTACGTAGCTGAGGCGCAATTCGTCACCTTGATAAAATCTCGGAACCCCCAAGACGACAAACCAATCAGGTCTTTTGTACCAATTGAAATGGTGAGAATCGTAGTAGAGATTGAGGTCTGTCCCTATAAATATTTGTTCTGGTGGATGATTTGCGGGGCGGCAGGTTAGACGCAGCAGTTCGGGTTGAAACTCGTGGAATTCGTCAGGCAAACCGGGTTCCTCCGGGTCTTCACTGGGTAAATCATACATCGTAGGGAGGACTTTTGTTTGCGAAGGCTGCGAATCCGGTACGTACATCGTCATAAGATTACCCAGGCGAGAGGGCTTGAGGAGATTGAGGCGGCACGGCAATTGTAACATTATAGCGCGATGTGATTTCTTTCGGCAGAAAGTCAGTATCTTTTGCACTGGAAATTTTATCGAGATAGCAATCTTTTACTGCTAACAGAAAGCTTTTGATCGCTTGTGGTGAATTTTGGGAGTCTGCTACCTGCAAAAAATCTTGCCATTTACTCTCATCTTTGCCGTTAATATCTAGCAAATGCAACGCAGCTAAATACTCAGCTACCGGCTCTAAAGGAAAGTGGATTTGGTCGTGGGCTACACCTTTTGTTTGGATGATTTTGAGTTTGTCTTCTAAATACTTGAGCCGCGATTCTGCATTCTCTTCACCCAGAGCATCTATCGCATTTTGACGGTTGGCGGCTGCGGGCCGATAGGTTGGCTTCAGGCATTCCCAAGCTATGATTTTAGCATCTTTGTGGACGGTGAAATCGCTGAATTTATTCTCTGTTACGCTGCGATTGAGTTGGTTTAAGTAGTACAGCATTAATTCGGCAATATTATTCGGTAAATTGCCGTCTGTTGTGCCTTCTTTCTTGGCAATGATTTGGTCGGCATAGAGTTTGGCTAGCAAAACGGTGATGTTTCTGTCGCCGGCTATTGTTGATAGTTGGCTACAGGCATTGAAAAATTCTGTGTCGCTGAATAAGTCGCGCTTTTTTCGTTGGCTGAGATAGCTTTCCATGAACGATGACAGTCGGTTTCCGGCAATGCGGAGGGGTTGGATTTCTGTCTTGGTGACTTGACCTAAAGGTTCTTCCAGCCGCGAAGTTACGAGCAAAGCATTAACGGGAAAATTTGGCATTTCCGGTCGAATTGCTGTTTGTGTCTGTTCGCTCATTTCTGAGAAGTTATCGACGATTACTAAGATGCGCCGCTGTTGGAGCAACTGTTCTAATAATTCTTCACAAATCGGCTCGGCAGTATCGGTTAAATCTTGCAATTGACCGCGAATTGCTTCGAGGAATGGCTGTTGGCATTCTGCTACTTTCATGTTTAGTTCTGATTCGATGAGAACTGGCAGCATTCGATGATTGCAAATCCGTTCTTCAGGAGTATCGGACATCGCCCATTTGCCAATCAGACAAGCTAAACTGGTTTTTCCGGCTCCCCCTTCTTGCCAAATCAACAAACAGCCGCGCTTTTGAGCAAATGTGGGCTGCAAATCTTTGCCTTTGAGGGTGGCAATTGTGTTGTTGTCGAGGATGACGGGGATGGGGACGATAATTTTGCGATCGCGCACAGTTTCCCGCTTTTGAAATTCGTCTCGCGTGGCTTGGATGTGTGCTGCCACCCAAGCATCGAGAACTCTGGGATGGTATTTGAAAAATATCAAGAAACCGAGGGATACATCTGTGCCGAGACCTGGTATTTTGAAGCCGATCGGTTTTAATGTTTCGTAAATTTTTAGCAGCCACAATGGGCGGATGGCAAAGGTTCCGAAGAGTAAAAATAAGTATATTCCCGTTCCCCAGAAGTAGGGCTTTTGGATAATGGATTTTACGAATAGGCGCTCTCTTTGTTCGGCTTTGAGAAAATTGAGGGATACACGGAGATTTCCGATCTTTGCTCTTCTGAAATTAGCTTTAGGTTCTTCCATAATTTTCAAGGCTGATTCTAAGTTTGATACAGCCCGATCTAACTCCGGTGGAGTTAGCGTATTTGCTTTTTCAGAAAGGCTAAGAGCAATACTCACCAAGGCATTGGCGGCATTCGTCTTCACACCTGGATTGGAATCTTTAAGCAGGGAAACTAGCTGCGGCAGTACAGTTTTAGCTTCTGCACCGAGACTCTCGAAAACCTCGGCGGCACTGCTACGCACCTCTGCATTGGAGTCTTGAAGCAGGGAAACTAGCTGTGGCAGTGCAGTTTTAGCTTCTGCACCGAGACTCCCCAAAGCATAGGCGGCACTGCTACGCACATTTGCATTGGAGTCTTGAAGCAGCAAAATTAGCTGCGGCAGTGCAGTTTTAGCTTCTGCACCGATACCCCCCAAAGCATAGGCGGCACTACTACGCACCTCTGCATTGGAGTCTTGAAGCAGGAAAACTAGCTGTGGCAGTGCAGTTTTAGCTTCTGCACCGATACCCCCCAAAGCATAGGCGGCACGGCTACGCACATCTGCATCGGGGTTGTTCAAAGCTTTAGCAAGGTCAGGAATAGCAGGAGGGCCAATTTTTGCCAGAACCTGGGCAGCACTCCGGCGGACTAGCAAATTCTTATCCTGCAAAGCTTTCATCAAAGCAGGGATGGCTGGTTCACCTATTTTTCCTAACTTCTTAATAGCTGCATCAAGTTCCCTTTCATCGTTAGTCTTTAACTTCTTGATGAGGGAGGCAATCTCTTCGGGATTAGCCTTGGATGCGCTGAGGTTTTCAGCAGCAGCATTGCGAGTCAATAGCAAAGGCGATATGAAAGATAGAAACGAGAGGGCAATTACGGCAATTAATCTTGGTCGGTAGTGCTTCGTCATGGGCTAGAATCCTGATATTTGATGAGCCGTCTCAGCCATTTGAATAATTGTATCTACATTCTAATCAAATTGGTTCCAGAGTCAGGGCGATCTAAATTGGTGCTTGTCTGTGGTGAAAACGATCGCCCTTAATACTGCTTAAAAAGCGGCACTTTAAGAACATTCCGCAGTCTAAGGCATAATTAGATATCTTATATTCTATGATTTGTTTATGATTTCCGAACCCCTTACCCTCTCAACCAGCAATCCTGTTTTAGCAGCCAAAGGATTAACTCGCCGCTTTGGCGGTTTAATTGCTGTAAACGATGTATCTTTTACAGTTCAAAAACACGAGATTTTTGGATTGATCGGCCCTAACGGTGCTGGCAAGACCACTCTATTTAATGTAATGACTGGACTGATACCTGCCTCTAGTGGCAATCTGATTTATCAAAATGAAAATATTTCTAAACTGCGACCTTATCAAATTGCTAATAAAGGTATAGCCCGAACCTTTCAAAATATTCGGTTGTTTGGGGAACTTTCTGCTTTGGAAAATGTGGCGATCGCCCGACACATCCACAGTCGATCGGGCAATCCAGTTTTATCGCTGCTGGCGGGGATTTTCGGCTTGCCAGCGTCTAACGCAATGGAACGCAAAACCCAGCGGAAAGCCTTAGACTTGTTGGATTTAGTCGGATTGGGCGATCGCGCGGGCGAACAAGCGAAAAACTTGCCCTACGGCGACCAGAGGCGCTTAGAAATTGCCCGCGCTTTAGCCCTAGAACCGCAAATATTGCTGTTAGATGAACCAGCAGCGGGGATGAATCTCAATGAAAAGCACAAATTAAGCGAATTTATCCGCGAAGTGCGCCAACAGTTCAATTTAACTGTAATATTGATCGAGCATCACGTACCGCTAGTTATGGGATTGTGCGATCGAATTGCCGTCTTGCATTTCGGTCAGCTTATTGCCTTGGGCGAGCCTGCTATTGTGAGGAACGATCCTGCTGTGATTGAGGCTTATTTGGGAGATGAAATGTAGATATAGCGAAATTAGTTAAAACTCACATATTGCATCATTTTCACCCATTCTGTAGGGGCGGGTTTCACCAACAATAATTGCCTAAGACCAATAATTTCATAAACCCGCCCCCACCCAACGGTAAATCGGAATCTACCTCAAAATCAGAGAAAATGCACGACAGCGAACCCAAAACTACCCAAAACATCCTCTTAGAACTAAAGAATATTTCTGTAAATTATGGTGGCATTCAAGCCCTACAAAATATTAATCTCACGATAAATGCGGGCGAGGTTGTCAGTCTCATCGGCGCCAACGGTGCGGGCAAAAGTACCACCCTGAGAGCTATTTCTAAAATAGTTAATTTGCGACAGGGACAAATTATTTATAACGGGCGCGACATTACCCGCCGCCAAGCTCACGAAGTAGTAAAACTCGGAATCGCCCACAGTCCCGAAGGGCGGAGGGTTTTGGCGCAGCAAACGGTGTTGGCTAACTTAGAATTAGGGGCGTATATTCGATCGGACTCCGTGGCCGTAAAAGCCGATTTAGAGCGCCAATTTGAGATATTTCCGCGCTTAGCAGAAAGGCGCCACCAGCTAGCAGGAACCCTCAGCGGTGGAGAACAGCAAATGCTGGCGATCGCCCGTGCTCTGATGTCGCGCCCGAAACTGCTATTATTAGATGAACCCAGTTTAGGCTTAGCACCCGCGATCGTCAAAGAAATTTTTGCAATCATTCAAAACTTGCGCTCCACGGGCGTTACAATCCTTTTAGTGGAACAAAATGCCAGTTTAGCACTGCAAATTGCCGATCGGGGTTACGTGCTAGAAGCTGGTAACATTACTCTCACAGGCCTGGCATCAGATTTGCTAAACGACGATCGAGTTAGGAGGGCATACTTAGGTTGACTTGGTTAATTTTAGGAATCTTGACCGCTTTCTTTGAAGCCGTCAAAGACGTTTTCAGCAAACAAAACCTCCAAAAAAGTGACGAATATGTCGTCGCTTGGTCTCTCTCTTTTTTTTCAGTCATCTTTTTGCTTCCCTGGGTACTTTATACAGGAATTCCGGCATTAAACTCTCAATTTTGGCTTGCCCTACTAATCGGAGGTAGCATCAACGCTGTCACATACCTCCTCTACATCAAAGCCATCAAACTATCAGATTTATCCCTGACACTACCGCTGGTAGCTTTAACACCATTATTCATGTTGGTAACTTCACCATTAATTATCGGCGAATATCCCAAATTTTTTGATTATATTGGCATTTTACTAATCGTAGCAGGCTCTTATTTATTAAATATCAAAGAGAAATCTAAAGGATATTTAGCTCCATTCAAAGCACTGCTGGATGAACCCGGGCCAAAATTGATGTTAATCGTCGCATTTCTCTGGAGTATTGCCTCAAATTGTGACAAAATAGGAGTTACAAATTCCTACCCTATTTTTTGGGTATTCTCATTGTTTGGTACAATGAGTGTTTTGCTACTGCCAGTTTTATTGCACAAAACCCCAAATCCAGGGCGACAAATTCTCAAACAATTACCAATGCTAGCTGCTATGGGGTTTATCAATGCTACTGGAGTAATTTTTCAAATGCAAGCTTTGACATTAACTTTCGTAGTGCGAGTGATCGCGCTTAAGCGTACTAGCGTGTTAATGGGTGTATTGTTCGGTCATTTCATTTTTAAGGAAAAAGATATTCAAGAAAGATTATTAGGGGCCGGAATCATGATTTTGGGAGTTTTATTTATCAGTTTATAGGTTGAGATTTCCGGGACTTTGACGCTCATTCTCCCCCCGAATGTAGGGGCGGTGCTCCCGTGCCCGCCCTCTCTCGGTTGGGCGGGAATGTCCGGGTTGGGAAACACGCCCTAGCCTCTATTTATGTATAAGTCATGTTATAGTAAAGGCGATCGCACTTCCTCTCACTATTGATTAACATAAAAAAAATTAATGCACAAAATAGCCGCCACACCGGGAGGTTGGAACCCTCAAGCAGAAGGAGTAATTTTTATTCAGCAAACCCCCGCACCAATAGTATTTATTAGTGCTGCTGACACCGACATTCAAACACTCGCAGCCGCCGCATCCAAAATGCCGGCAGAATTCCCCAAACTGCGCGCAGTAAACCTGCTTCAGTTGCAGCAACAACTAACAATTGATACTTATGCCGAAGAAGTTTTAGAACGCGCAGAGGTGATAATCTTAAGACTGTTAGGAGGGCGTTCTTATTGGTCTTACGGGTTAGAAATTCTGCGGGAAACTGTGCAGAAAACTAACGCATCACTCATTGTAATGCCGGGAGAAGACAGTCCCGATCCAGATTTAATCAGCCATTCAAATGTATCGCTATCAGCAGTCAATAAACTGTGGCGCTACTTTACAGAAGGCGGAGTCCAAAACTTTGTTAACGCACTCAAATTTGCCGCCGATACTTGCCTGAAAACTGCTTACAATCCACCGCTACCTCAAACAGTTTCCCGCGTCGGAATTTACGAATGGGGCGGACACGCGCCGCCGTGTTTTGCAACTTTACAACCAGATTCCGATCCCCCTAAATCCCCCTTAATAAGGGGGACTTTGACCACTTCTTGCTCCCCCCTTAAGAAGGGGGGTTGGGGGGGATCTCCGGGTTTACCAACCGACGCTGAACCCCCTAAATCCCCCGCCGATAGAAGCGGGACTTTGACCACTTCTTGCTCCCCCCTTAAGAAGGGGGGTTGGGGGGGATCTCCGGGTTTACCAACCCTGGCTAAAGTCGGAATTTTATTTTATCGCGCTCATTACTTATCAGGAAACTTAGCACCAATTGATGCACTTTGTCAAGCTCTAGCAGAGCGAAACTTAGTCCCCGTTCCCGTCTTTGTGTCTTCTCTGCGGGAACCAGATTTGCAAATAGAATTGCTGGAATATTTCCAGCCTAAAGAATCAGAACCAATTCAATTATTGCTCAACACCACAAGTTTTGCAGTCTCGGGTTTCAGCAGTCAAGAACCGGAACAAAACAGCTTAAAATCCTTAGACGTTCCCGTATTGCAAGCAATCTTCAGCGGTGGCGGTTTGGAACAGTGGGAAACGGAACTTCAGGGACTTTCGCCCCGGGATGTGGCGATGAATGTAGCATTGCCGGAAGTAGACGGAAAAATCATTACTAGGGCTGTTTCTTTTAAAGCGGTACAGACTTGGAACAGCGAATTGGAAACAGATGTAGTAGGCTATGTAGCAGCGGGCGATCGCATTCAATTTGTAGCAGATTTAACCGCGAACTGGGTGAAAATGAAACAAACCCCAGCCGCCAACAGACGCGTCGCCATAATTCTAGCAAATTACCCCACTCGCAACGCCCGCTTAGCCAACGGCGTCGGCTTAGATACGCCCGCTAGCTGTGTCGAAATCCTCAAAGCTATGCAGCAAGCTGGCTATCAAATTGAAAACATCCCCGCTAGCGGCAACGAGTTAATTGAACTCCTGACTTCTGGCGTGACAAATGACCCAGAAGGACGCGAATTGCGGCCTGTTCATCAATCTTTGGATTTGGCAGAATATGAAGAATATTTTGCTAGTTTGCCGCAGCAAGTACAGGATGGGATTTGTAAAAGATGGGGGTTGGCCGAAGGTTATACACAATCTAGGGACACGGCAATGCCATCTCCCTACCTCCAGGGGAAGGAAACGGCAATCCCGTGTCCCTACTTTCCGATTCCGGGGATTCAGTTTGGGAATGTGTTTGTGGGCATTCAACCATCGCGGGGATATGAAATTGACCCGAGTTTGAACTATCATGCCCCAGACTTAGAACCAACTCACAATTATCTAGCTTACTATTATTGGCTGCGAGAAAAGTTGGGAATTGACGCTATAATTCATGCCGGAAAACACGGTAATTTAGAATGGCTTCCCGGTAAAAGTATAGCCTTGTCTAACAAATGTTATCCAGAAGTGGCATTAGGCGCGATGCCGAATTTTTATCCCTTCATTGTCAACGATCCGGGGGAAGGTTCCCAAGCAAAAAGACGATCGCAAGCTGTGATTATCGACCACCTGACACCGCCGATGACTCGCGCCGAACTCTACGGACCTTTGCAGCAGTTGGAAACCTTAATCGACGAGTATTGCGAAGCCCAAAGTTTAGATCCGTCCAGATTGCCCATGATTCGCGATCGCATTCTCGCCCTCACCAACAAAGAAAACTTAGATAAAGACTTAGGAATACAACTAAATAAATCGGAATTTACAGAATTTATCACCCGCACCGATGGCTATCTTTGCGAACTCAAAGAATCCCAAATTCGCGACGGCTTGCACATTTTCGGTCAGTGTCCCGAAGGTAGACAGTTGAGAGATTTGATAATTGCGATCGCCCGCCATCCTACCAACGGGCGATCGGGCATAACCCGCGCCCTAGCTAAGGATTTAGACCTAGACTTCGACCCGTTAACGGCCGATCCAACGTCGATAATTCAGCACCGCACAGCAGGCGATTTAACAGCAAAACTCGAAGAAAAAGCCGCTGAAGTAGTAGATAACTTAATCGAAAACATCCGCGTTCATCCGCGTTCATCTGCGGTTAAAAATATCCAAATAGGAGAAGCAACCCAACAAGAATTAGACTGGATAAATAACTATCTTTTACCTTCACTCCTCCAAACAAACCAAGAAATTACCAACCTTTTGCGCGGACTAGATGGGCGGCACATACCAAGCGGCGCATCCGGCGCGCCCACTCGCGGCAGACCAGATGTATTGCCCACCGGTCGGAATTTTTACTCAGTAGATATCCGCGCCATTCCCACAGAAACCGCCTGGAGAGTTGGCAGAGTTGCTGCTGAAACTTTAATCGAAAGATACACCCAAGAAAACGGCGAATATCCGAAAACTTTGGGTTTGTCAGTGTGGGGAACATCCACCATGCGGACGGGGGGAGACGACATCGCCGAAGCCTTGGCGCTGATAGGAGTTCAACCAGTTTGGGATGGCCCTTCGCGCCGGGTTGTAGATTTTGAAATCTTGCCAGTTTCTGTTTTGGGGCGGCCGCGCGTTGATGTTACTTTGCGAATTTCTGGCTTTTTCCGCGATGCTTTTTTTAATTTAATTGATTTGTTTGACAGTGCGGTAAAAGCTGTGGCAGATTTAGACGAATCGGCAGAAAACAACCCTTTAGCGGCACAAGTTCAAGCAGAGATTCTGTATTGGGAATCTACAGGTTTGAGTCAGGAAGAGGCGCAAAGGCGATCGCAATTTCGAGTGTTTGGCTCAAAACCTGGTGCTTACGGCGCAGGACTTCAAGGCATAATTGAAGCTCAAAACTGGACAGACGACAGCGATTTAGCAAAAGCTTACATTAATTGGAGCAGTTACGCCTATACCTCCTCTAGTTCCTCAAATTTGCCGGGAGATGTAGCAGGAGTTAAACAGAGTGAATGGGGATGTTCTGCACCCGAAGCATTTGAACAACGTCTCGGCCAAATGCAAATAGTTCTCCAAAACCAAGACAACCGCGAACACGACATCCTCGACTCGGATGATTATTATCAATTCCAAGGTGGGATGACGGCCGCAATTCGCAATTTGCAAGGCAAAAATCCTGAAACCTATTTCGGAGACAATTCGATTCCCGAGAAGCCGAAAGTGCGACAACTGCGATCGGAAATTGCGCGGGTTTACCGCAGTAGGGCTGTAAATCCCAAATGGATAGAAGGTGCGATGCGACACGGTTATAAAGGCGCGTTTGAAATTGCAGCAACTGTTGATTTTTTGTTTGCTTATGATGCTACGGCAAATTGTGTAGAGGATTTTATGTATGAAGGAATCGCAGAGGCTTACATTTTTGATGAGAAAGTGCAGGCATTTATTCAAGAAAACAATCCTTGGGCACTGCGAGATATGGCGGAAAGATTGCTAGAAGCTCGTCAGCGGGGGTTGTGGGAGAGTGCGAACCAGGATACATTGGATAAATTGAGGTCGATCGCCCTGCAAGCCGAAGCCGTCATCGAATCCCATACTGGTTTCTAGTCTGAACGGAGAAATCATAGAATATAGTTAATATGGGAGGAATCCATGTTGCGCGATCTCACCATCCAAAATTATCGCTGTTTTAAAGATTTTCATATCGACGGCCTAGCTAGGGTCAATCTGATAGTCGGTCAGAACAATAGCGGTAAAACTACTTTTTTGGAAGCTATTTATTTATTAGTTAATGAAGGAAACATTCAGTTTATACTTGAGGTGCTAAACAGCAGAGGTGAACTAACAGTCGAGCCTTCTAGACAAAGAAATGGCGAAGTCGTTTCTCAGCATTATTATCAGATTTTACATATTTTTTACGGTCATCAACTTAATAACTTCGATGGGGCTATTCATATCCGCTCTACAAAAGAGCATCCGCTCTCATTAAAAATTCAGCCTAATCCTATTGCCCAGCAACTTGCACTTCCTGGATTAGAAGATTTAGTTTTAGGTGAAGATTTATTCGGTGAGCTAGTTGTTTCATACGGACAGTATACCCAAATAAAACTTCCTATCCGTACTGATGGAACTATAGGCGATTCGCGTTACTTGCGGTTGGGGAACACATCTAAGTTAGTTTTTCCTATAGGGAGCAGCAATCAAAATTATTTTCTAACAACCACTAATATAAGCTTTGCGCGACTGTCTGTACTGTGGGATAGAATAACACTCACACCGAAAGAACAAAGTGTAGTAGAAGCATTGCAAATTCTGGAGCCGGATGTGGAACGGATTAGTTTCACCAGTCGCCCGACTTCTAATAGTGGTATTTTGCTTAAACTTCGGGACCAGCCTCACCCAGTTCCTCTTGGCAGTATGGGAGATGGTATGGGACGAATTCTTAGTATAGCAATGGCAGCCGTATCATCAGAGAATGGGTTTTTGTGGGTTGATGAAATTGATACAGGTCTTTACTATCAAACGCAAACTGATATGTGGCGATTGATATTTGAAACAGCACAGCGATTGAACGTTCAAGTCTTTGCAACTACCCACAGTTGGGACTGCATAGCCGCATTTCAAGAAGCTTTAGAACAGTCACAAGATAGTTCTGTTGGCAAATTATTTCGCTTGAGTCGGCGCGGCGAGGATATTGGTGCAGTTGAATACACTCCCGATGAATTGTCCGTTGCAGTGCGCCAAAGTATTGAGGTGCGCTGATGGCAAAAGCACGAAAACCTCCTCAACCAAACCTCAACAGTTATTGGTAGAAGGTAAGAATGACCGACACGCAATCTGGGCTTTGTGCCAGCAATATCAACTGCCAGAAACATTTTCCGTCGAAGTACCGCAAGAAGAAGGTACAGAAGGAGTTGATGCGCTGCTAAATGGCTTGCCAGAAAGATTGAAAGCAGAGAATTTACGCAGGTTGGGAATTGTGGTTGATGCCGATCGCAATTTAAGTGCGCGGTGGCAATCTCTTAAAGATAAACTGAGTTCGATCGGCGATCGAGACATCCCGCAATCTCCCCCTCCCGAAGGCTGGGTTTGCACACCTTCAGATCCATACTTGCCTCGCGTCGGAGTTTGGTTGATGCCAAACAATCAACTTCCTGGAATGTTAGAAGATTTTGTCGCCTATCTCATCCCCCCTGGCGACACCCTGCATCCGAAAGCCGAAGCAATTTTACAAGAGCTCGAACAAGCCGGACTTAACCGCTAAACTTTAACTCAATCGGCGTAAGTCCCACGCTATAACGGTACTCCGTTTAGTGCGGGGATATAAGCCGATCAAGGTCTGTGAAAAAGATCGACAATTCCCGGATTTTCTAACAGAAACGTGTAAGATATAAGTGGTTGCGACCCACCCACTCGACTGCAAACAATAGGTCACAGTAGCACTAATATGCTTGACCTCGGATAACTGCGAGAGAAAGGGGGAAAGAACAGACCGCTGGTTGGTAAGGTAACGCCCTGCTGTAAAAAATAAGCCATGTTTGTTGCACGAAGAAAAATTTTGCCTTGGGAAACAGGGCTTCTGCGTGGGTTCCCTACGAAGGGATAAAGGCTGCAAAGCCAGAGATGCTGTGTAAGACTCGGATCGTCTTCAGTGACGAATACTCGGTAACGGGTATTCCCAACAGAGCAATGGCAGATGAGACACGAAGCCCGAACTATAACGGTACTCCGTTTAGTTTGGGTATTTCACTTCATCATCCCAAAGCACTAATCCACACTTGGCTGGCATGGCAGAAAACGCCTGCAATGCCGATGGGACAAGCAATAACAGCACAGGTGATCGGCTGCGATGGCCCGATCGCCTTAATTTTTATTGAGTGGTTAAAACATCTGTTTTAACTAATTGCTCGATCCGCCGGATAATTAGTAAGATCTAGTAATATTTCGCGATCGCTGAAAGCTTTATGATTCGCCGCTACATTGCTAGCATCAGCACCAGCATCTTAAAACGTACCTGCGCCGCAGCCGCTGTATTAGCCGTAACTTTGGGATGTTCGTCTACCAAGCCGCCCAACACCGCAGCGGCCGAAGGTTCGATCGAATCTGCTGCCGCTGCGCAGTCCCCTCAGCCCATCCTCGCTCGAAACCCCAACAAATCCAGAAAATCCGTCAGCGTTCCCTCATGCCCCCAAAACGATGCCTTCACGGAGTCAGTTAACTTTGCCACCCAAGCTTCTAATTTGGCTCAATCAGCTAATTCAAAACAAGACTGGGACGAAGTAGCCACCCTCTGGGTGCAGGCCGTCGCCTGGATGCAAGCGGTTCCCCCAGGCAGTCCCAGACGGGCTTTTGCTGAGAAAAAAGTGGTGGAGTACATGAGAAACCTGGTTTATTCCCAACAGCAAGCGGGCGCAACCCGATCGCAAGCCAGTACAGTCAGCTTTAGCAGCGATTTGCTCAACGAACAACTAGAACTTTACCTATCCTACGTTGCTGCGGTCGGGCCGCCAGATGTTTTGATTGTCGGTAGTTCCCGCGCATTGCAGGGCGTCGATCCCAAACAGCTAAAACAATCTTTGGTCCAAAGGGGCAGTCCCAGCTTAAAAGTATTTAACTTTTCAGTCAACGGCGCAACTGCACAAGTAGTTGACTTTCAACTGCGGCGGCTTTTGAAGCCGGATCATTTGCCTCAAATGATTGTCTGGGCGGATGGTGTGCGGGGATTTAACAGCGGCCGGGACGATCGCACTTTTAATTCGATCGTCGATTCTGAAGGCAGCAAACTTTTAGCCGCAGGCGTTCGCCCCAAACTGCCGTCCGATGAACCCAACGTGATTCCCCAGTGTTACAGCTTCCCGCAGCCCTGCCCTAACAACACTTTCCGCAGAGGATGGACCTCTGTCAAGAGACCTTTGTGGGGCGGGCAAGATGCCCACCCCACAATCAAATTCCTGTCGAGTGGAACGGGCATCTTGCCCGTTGCTGAAACCCACCCCACAATCAAATTCCTGTCTGGTGGAACGGGCATCTTGCCCGTAGCTGACACCCACCCCACAATCAAATTCCAGTCTAGTGGAACGGGCATCTTGCCCGTAGCTGAAACCCACCCCACAATCAAATTCCTGTCGAGTGGAACGGGCATCTTGCCCGTAGCTGAAACCCACCCCCCAATCAAATTCCTGTCGAGTGGAACGGGCATCTTGCCCGTAGCTGAAACCCACCCCACAATCAAATTCCTATCTAGTGGAACGGGCATCTTGCCCGTTGCTGAGAATGCTGCAAGATATGAGTTAAAACCAATCGCAGCGGATGCAGCAACCCCTCAAGCACAATTGATTCCAGTCTCGCGGCCGACAACAGTAGCCATCAGACAAGTCAACCAATTGGCAGATTCGATCGACTCCAACGGATTCATGCCTATTTCGGACAGGTACAATCCCAACACTTATTATCGAGAACGCCCTTACGTTTCAGGCCTGTACGATCGCGACTACGAAAACTTCAACCTCGGAGGCAAACAAGCAACAGCCTTTAATTCAGTTGTAGCATTTACCAAAGCTCGCAAAATTCCCCTGATTTTCGTCAATTTGCCCCTCACCGACGACTACTTAGACGGAACTCGCCTGTGGGCAGAACAGCAGTTCCGGCAGCGAATGGATCAACTCTCGCGGCAAAAAGGCTTCGCTTTCCGCGACTTGTCGCAGCGGTGGCCTGGTCGCAACGACTATTTTTTTGACCCCAGCCACCTCAACCGCTTTGGGGCGATCGCAGTTTCTCGCCTACTCGCAACAGATTCCAGCATTGTCTGGCCGCGCCCCAAATCCCGGCGCACCGACGGGTAAGCTGTGTTGCATCTAGATTGCCTATGGTATTAGAGAGGGAGAGGGGGTGAAGGGGAGAGGGGGAGAGGATTTGACGATTTTTGATCGGGACTCGAAATATACAATTTAAATGCACAACAGCTTAATACGATTTTAGATTTTAGATTTTAGATTTTAGATTCAAGAATTGGGAATTAAAGATGAGATAATGGAGGCGAGCTTTCCAAAAATTGGATTACTTTTTGCAACTGCTATAAACCAGAGGCAGAGTCGGCGATTCAGTCTAAAATCTAATCATCTAACAATCAAAAATCCCAAATCTAAAATCTAAAATCGATGGAGGGGAGATTTCCTCTGGCATCGGAATAATAATTTTCCGAGTGCAGTGCGATCGTCACGGTCGCGGCACTTCAGTCTAAAATCTAATCATCTAAAATCGAAAACCTAAAATCTAAAATCGATAGATCGTCCCGCTCGTGGCAATTCAGTCTAAAATCTAATCATCTAACAATCTAAAATCTAAAATCTAAAATCTAAAATCGATAGATCGTCCCCCTCGTGGCGATTCAGTCTAAAATCTAATAATCTAACAATCAAAAATCCAAAATCTAAAATCTAAAATCGATAGGTTGTGCAACTAAAACAAGTAATTATAGCCCACAAAGCCAGAGATACCCTCAGCCAGCGGTGGGCAGAACAGTGTGCCCGCCAATTAGAAAGTCGCGGGTGTGAGGTTTTAATGGGCCCGAGCGGCCCGAAAGATAACCCGTATCCGGTGTTTTTAGCTTCTAGTAACAGCCCAATTGATTTAGCGGTGGTGCTGGGCGGCGACGGTACGGCCCTAGCTGCGGCGCGGAATTTGGCTGCTGACGACATCCCGATTTTGGCAGCGAATGTGGGGGGACATCTGGGTTTTTTAACCGAGTCTTTTGAGGATTTCCAAAATACTGAGGAGATTTGGGACAGACTTTCGGAAGACAGGTATGCCGTGCAGAAGCGGATGATGTTGCAGGCGGCGATTTTTGAGGGCAACAGAACCAATCTCGAACCCCAAAGCGATCGATTTTTGGCACTCAATGAAATGTGTGTCAAACCTGCTTCAGCCGATCGAATGCCGAGCTGTATTCTAGAAATGGAAGTTGACGGCGAAGTAGTCGATCAATATCAAGGCGACGGTTTAATTGTGGCAACTCCCACCGGTTCGACTTGCTACACCGCATCTGCCAACGGGCCGATTATGCACTCGGGAATGGACGCGATCGCAGTTACTCCGATTTGCCCTTTGAGTTTATCCAGTCGGGCGATCGTACTCCCGCCCGGTTCAGTCGTCAGCATTTGGCCTTTAGCAGATTACGAACTCACTACCAAACTCTGGACAGACGGCATTTTGGGTACTGCAATTTGGCCAGGACAGCGCGTAGACGTGCGGAGGGCAGACTGCGAAGCCAAGTTTATTATTTTGCGGCAAAACTATTCTTATTACGGTACTTTGAGGGAAAAACTTCTCTGGGCAGGAGCCAGAATTCGGTACAGCAACAATCACCGCAATTAATCCGAATTATCGACCGTGAAACTGCATTAACCCCTGGGACAGGTAAGCGTGAAAAAATCTGTAAAATCACCAACAATCTACAGGCAAAACCCGCTGCAGCCCAACGCACAATTTTTGTACTCTGTTAAGATCGCTCAATATCTTGACAAACAGCCTGATCAATGCATACTTTCAAAAAATCAACCCGACCTTTCAACCCTCAAGATACATATCCCTGTCCCGTGTGCCGCACCGGTCAAATTTCCACCCTACCGCTGATGGACGCCCTAGCTTGCAACTTCTGCCAGCACATTTTTACCGCAAGCGTTGAAAGACAATCGCTCGAAATGGCCGATCGCCAACCGCCCGTAACTTGGCACTGGAACGGCAAAAAGTGGATAGGAGCCCACCTCGAAGGCGTAGAATTCGGATGGCCGTACTTGGCAGTGGCTCTTGGTCTAATTTTGCTTCCCACTACCTTGCTGGGACTTTCAGCTTACTATTTTCCCCCGGTTCCCGGCAGCCGGTTGTGGTGGGTGCCCTTCGCTTGGACAGGCTTAGCTTTTTTGTCGCATTTAGGCATTGTGCTGTGGTTGGTAGGTGAATTTTATCAATTCCCGCTGGTAACTTACTTGAGAGCTTGGGGGCGCAGGATTCGCCGGCGCTAGCTTAAATGCTCTCAAACAGCCGACGATCGATCGCCCGATCGGGCGGCGCACCCGCATCGATCCAGGTAAAATTAGAGGCGATCGCAAAACTCAATTCCCAATCAGCACTTAAGCAGCTATAATCGTTAGCTATTCTAAATAGTCAAAAGCAAACGCATTGCGATTTGTGAGGAGAGCGATGAACATACTTGGAATCTCGGCGTACTATCACGACAGCGCCGCAGCCTTAATTCGCGACGGAGAAATTATAGCAGCAGCGCAGGAAGAAAGATTTTCCCGCAAAAAGCACGACGCCAGATTCCCTAAGAATGCGATCGCTTATTGCCTGAAAGAAGCAAAAATAGATTTGCGGGAACTCGATCGAATAGTCTTTTACGACAAACCTTTAGTCAAATTCGAGCGCCTTCTCGAAACCTATTTAGCCTACGCACCCCAAGGTTTTCGCTCTTTCCTAGCAGCCATGCCGATATGGCTCAAAGAAAAGCTTTACCTCAAAACCATGCTCAAAAGAGATCTCGCAGCAATAGCAAACTGCAAAACGAATCAACTGCCATCTCTGCTATTTACCGAACACCACCAATCCCACGCAGCATCGGCATTTTTCCCCAGCCCGTTTCAAAAAGCAGCCGTTTTGTGCCTCGACGGCGTCGGCGAGTGGGCAACAACCTCGGTTTGGTTGGGAGACGGCAACGAACTTACACCTCAGTGGGAAATCGATTTTCCCCACTCCTTGGGTTTGCTTTATTCAGCTTTCACCTACTACACCGGCTTCAAAGTCAACTCGGGTGAATACAAACTCATGGGTTTAGCTCCCTACGGCGAACCCAAGTATGTAGACAAGATTCTCAACTATTTAATCGACCTCAAAGATGACGGAACTTTCCGTTTGAACATGGATTATTTCAACTATACTGTTGGCTTAACCATGACAAACAAGAAGTTTGACCAACTGTTTGAAGGGCCGCCGCGCCAAGCTGAAGGAAAATTGACTCAGCGGGAAATGGACATTGCCGCTTCGATTCAAGTTGTTACCGAAGAAGTGGTTTTGAGGCTTTGCAGAACAGTTAAAAAAGAATTGGATGTCGATTATCTTTGTCTTGCCGGCGGCGTTGCTCTCAACTGCGTTGCTAACGGTCGAATTTTGCGGGAAGGTATTTTCAAAGATATTTGGATTCAGCCGGCGGCGGGAGATGCTGGCGGTGCTTTGGGCGCGGCTTTGGCGATTTGGTATCAGTATTGCGAACAAACTCGCATTGTTCCTGACGATCGACCCCTAGCAAACGATATTAAAGAGCAGAGGACTTCCGCAATCACTACAAACGAGGAGGAGAGGACTTCCGTCGTTACTAAAAACCAAGCGGTGGCAACTGTGGCGAAGTCGGTTGCTCATTTAACTTGTCACGACCAAATGCGGGGATCTTATTTGGGGCCGAGGTTTACTGACGCAGAAATTCTCGAATATTTGGATGCTGTCCAAGCCAGCTATCACCGATTGGACGATGCCGAATTAATGCCGCAGTTGGCGGAAATTTTGGAACAGGGAAATGTGGTGGGATGGTTCCAAGGGCGGATGGAATTTGGGCCGCGGGCTCTGGGCGGTCGATCGATCGTGGGCGATCCCCGCAGTGCTAAAATGCAGTCGGTGATGAACCTGAAAATTAAATATCGGGAATCATTTCGACCTTTTGCTCCCTCAATCTTAGCCGAACGAGTTGCGGATTATTTCGAGATTGACCATTCCAGCCCTTATATGCTATTGGTAGCACCAGTCAAAGCGAGTCTCCGCATTCCCATGACGGAGGAACAAGAGCAGTTGTTTGGCATTGAAAAGCTCAACATTCCGCGATCGGAGATTCCGGCTGTCACCCACGTCGATTACTCGGCTCGCATCCAAACTGTTCACAAAGAAACCAATCCTCGGTACTATGACTTAATCAGCCATTTTGAAGAGCGATCGGGCTGTTCGGTTCTGGTAAATACTTCTTTCAACGTGCGAGGCGAACCCATTGTTTGCACTCCCGAGGATGCTTACCGCTGTTTCATGCGAACCGAAATGGACTATCTGGTATTGGAAAATTACTTGCTTCCCAAGTCCGAACAAATTCCTTGGAAACAAGATGATGCTTGGAAAAATGAATTTGAATTGGATTAATTATTAGTCAGTTGGAAGTTGGCAGTTGTGAGTTGTTAGTTGGCAATTGTCATTCTTCCTTCTTGCCTCTTCCCTCTTCCTGACATCCGTTACATCCGTTACATCCGTTACATCCGTTACATCCCGTACATTGCTCGTTGCCGAACTTCCTTCTTCCTTCTTCCTTCTTCCTTCTTCCCCATGAGCGACGAAATTAAAAAACTCGATAAAAAAGGCTTGCGCGATTTCGGGCTGCTAATTGGCGGCTTGATTGCAGCGATCTTCGGTTTAGCAGTACCTTTACTGCGGCGGCATTCTCTACCTTGGCAGCCCTGGGCAGTCGGCTCCGTGCTAATCGTGCTAGGATTGATTGCACCGAAATCGCTGAATCCCGTTTATCACGCGTGGATGCGCTTTGGACTCATCCTCCACAAAATCCAAACGCCGATCGTCCTAGGGATAGTTTTTTACCTGATAATTTGGCCGATGGGAGTGATCAAAAACATTTTCGGCGAAGATGCAATGCGGCGAAAACTCAATCCGAAAATGGATACTTACCGCATCCCAAGTAAAGCAAGAACAAAAGTTAGTATGGAGCGTCCTTTTTAAGTGTTTGAAGCAACTTTAGATTTTATCAAAGATTTGTGGGCGTTTATGAAAGAACGCCAAAAGTATTGGCTGCTGCCGTTAATTGTGACTTTAGTCTTTTTAGGAGCTTTGATTGTATTGAGTCAGGGTTCTGTGATTGCTCCGTTTATTTACACCCTGTTTTGAAAGAATGAGCAAGTTGAAAAATTTGGGTGTCAATTTAGGTTTGACACTCGGCGGTTTATTTATGGGGGTGGTAATTGGTGAAATTGGATTGCGGGCGGCCAAGATTGAAGGCTATCCAAAAATAGGAGATTTGGTAGACTCAGCGCCAACTAATTTCCACACTGCCGATCCGAATTTGGGCTGGAAGCTGAAACCGGGTGCGTCGGGGGAGTGGAATGGGGAAGGTGCGAGTCTTGTGCAGGTGAATAGCGAGGGTTTGCGCGATCGCGAACATACAAAAGCAAAACCTCCAAATACTTTGCGCGTCGCGGTTCTGGGGGATTCTTTCACCGAAGCAATTCACGTACCTGTCGAACAAACTTTCTGGTCAAAATTGGAACGAAAGTTAGGCAACTGCGAGGCCGTTAAGGGACGCAAAAATGTGGAGGTCATCAATTTCGGCGTGCAGGGTTACGGTACTGCTCAAGAATTGATAATGCTGCGAAAAAAAGTGTGGGATTACAGTCCTGATATTGTAATTCTTGCTTTTTTTATTGGCAATGATGTGATAAATAATTCTCCGAAACTGGAATACGATCGCTACCGACCATTTTTTGCTTATGATGCTAGCGGCAAGTTAGTACCGGATATGTCTTTTCGCAATCTGGCGCCGATCGACCGCAACAAAAGAGCAGTTTCCTTCGTAGACCGGATGCCCAGTTTGATCGTCAACAATTCGCGCATTTTGCAGGTGATTAAAAAGGTAGACTTAGATAGGAAAAAGCGGGAGTTATCCGAGGATTTTACCGATTTAAGTGCCCAAAACTTCAAGGAACCTCAGGATGCAGCTTGGCAAGAGGCTTGGAGGGTGACAGAGGGTTTGATTGTGACAATGCGGAATGAAGTCGTGCAGAAAAATGCTGATTTCTTGGTTGTGACGATCGGCGATCCGATGCAAGTTAGACCGGAAGCCCAGACGCGAAAAGATTTTATGACAAAAAACAACATTCAGGATTTGTTTTATCCCGAGAGGCGGCTGGAAAAATTGGGCGCGCGCGAGGGTTTTCGGGTACTGAATTTATCCGAACAGTTCCAAGGTTACACTGACAAATATCAACTATGCGCCCACGGTTTTGAGAATTATGTACCCTGTGCGGGGCACTGGAATGAACTCGGACACCGGCTGGCCAGTATCCTGATTAACCGAAATTTGTGCCAAAATTTGAAGCAGTCTCAAGTCCCCAAGAAACAACCGTAATCAGTCAAATTTCATGAAAGATTCAACGGCGCTCGAAAAAGGCAAAAATGTATTAATTCTAATCGCGGTTAATTTGGCGATCGCCTTTATTTGTCTGGAAGCTTTATCGCTAGCTTTTTATTTTATCAACCAAAAACAGTTTTTTTATACCCGAACTAAAGCCAAAGAAAAAGTAGTAGAAGATATTGAAAGGATTGGCATTAGACTTAATGAATCTATCGTAGAAAGACTGCACCCACTTTTTGGCTATGTACTCAAACAAGGTGCTTTCACCAATGAAAAATTAAAGTTAAAAGTCAACAAGCACGGCTTTTTTTCTCTCTACCAATATCCGTTTATTAAAAGCAATAAAAATCAATTTATTATCGGAGTTTTTGGCGGTTCAGTTGCGAATAACGTGGCAGTAGATGAATACGTAACTCGAAGATTGTCTAACAAATTGAAGGCTTATCCAGAATTTGCAAACAAGGAAATTATTGTTTTAAATTTTGGCAACGGCGGCTACAAACAGCCCCAACAATTATTAATTCTAAATTACTTTTTGGCTTTAGGTCAAGAGTTAGATTTAGTCATCAATATTGACGGTTTTAACGAAGTAGCACTGTCAAATTTAAACAACAAAGCCCAAGTAGAAATAGGAATGCCCAGCGTTCAGCACATACAGCCTCTGGCGGGTTTAGCCAACAACAACTTGTCACCGTTGGCGATGAGTTCGATCGTGCAAATTAACGACAACAAAAAACAATTGAAAGCAGGTATTGACAGATTGCAAAATTGTCAACTTGCTTTGTGTCACGCTGTTACTTCGCTACAGATGAAACAATTAGTCAACAATTACCAGCAAGCAGTTGTCAAGTACGATTCACAAGTCAAACAATCCAAACCAGACACGGCAAATAGCGGTATATTATACATTCCCAAAGCTGACTTTGTTTTGCAGGATGCCGCTGCTTATGAGCAAATGGCATCGATGTGGTACGAATCGTCGATCGGGATGAATCAAATTTTATCAAGTAGAAAGATTAAGTATGTTCACTTTATCCAGCCCAACCAGTATTATCCTACTAAGCGAGCGTTTACCGCGAAGGAAAAGGAAATCGCGATTGACAATAAGAGTCCTTACATTGAAGGGGTGAAAAAAGGTTATCCGGTGCTTTTGTCCAAAGTCGATGATTTGCAAAAAGCTCGGGTTAATGTTTTTAACGCAGTGAATATTTTAGATAATACCAAAGAGACGGTTTACAAAGATGCCTGCTGCCACTATAATTCAGTGGGAGAAGGAGTCTTGGCAAATTATGTTTCCAGTTCTATTATTAAAGTAGTCAGGGAGTCGAAATAGAGGTTTATGAAAGATTTAAAATTCCTCAATAAAGGACAAGAATTTATAAAAATTGCTTTGATTAACTTAGCGCTTTTACTGGTTTTCCTGGAACTCGGTTCCTTGGGATGGTATTTTGTCAAGCACAAGCAATTTTTCTATACTAGAGAAAAGACGCAAGATAAGTCTGCTTTAGGAATTAATTTAGAAGGAGTGCGGCTGAATCAGTCTATTGTCGAAAGATTTCATCCTTTTTTTGGCTTTATTCAAAAACCCACTGCTGATTTTCGGCCTGGTTTTAAAGTCAATAATTATGGGTTTATTTCTCCTTACGATTACCCTCTCAAAAAAACTAAAAATAATCAGTTTTTTATAGGAGTTTTTGGCGGTTCTGTGGCTTCCGATTATGCAATATTTCAAGTTCAGAATCAAATTTTACCTAAATACCTCAAACAGTTGCCCGGTTTAAAAGATAAAGAATTTGTAATTTTGTCTTTTGCGACGGGAGGCTACAAACAGCCGCAGCAATTATTAATTTTAAACTACTTTTTGGCTTTAGGTCAAGAATTAGATATGGTCGTCAATATAGATGGTTTTAATGAAGTAGCACTTTCTAATTTAAACAATAAAAATAAAATCGATTTAGCGATGCCAAGCATTCAGCATATTTTGCCGTTGGCTAACTTCGCGAATAATAGCCTTTCTCCAAAAGCGATGAAAGCAACTCTCAGAATTCAAGAAAATAAAACTAGGATTAATCAGGGTTTGTCAAGTTTGCAACACTGCTCTTTCGCTGCGTGCGATGCTTTGACTTCTGTTTACGTTCAAAATCTAGTTAATAACTATAAAACCGATGTCATTAAGTTTGAAGAAGAACGGGCTAAACAACAAAAAAATGACAGCGTTATTTATATCAATACTAAGAAGTCGATTTTACAGGATTCATTAGCTTTTGAACAAATGGCATGGAATTGGGCAAAAAGTTCAATTTTTATGCACAAAGTGCTGTCAGCTAGTAATGTGCCTTATTTTCATGTTTTTCAGCCTAATCAATATTATCAGACGAAAAGGGTGTTTGGTAAAGCCGAAAAGCAGATTGCTTTTAACAAGGAGACTCCTTATGCTAAATCTGTACAAATTGGATATCCGGCTCTTTTCAAAAAGTTTCCGAATTTGGAAAAAAATAATATTAATATATTGAATGCTGTAAAGGTATTCGATCGCACTAAAGATGCTGTTTATGTAGATAGCTGCTGCCACTACAATAAAGCTGGGGAAGTAATTTTTAGTGATTATGTGGGCCGTTCTATTCTGGAAGCTTTGCGGAAGGATGAAAGAAAAAAGAAGAAGTAGGGGCGGGTTCCACCAACCATCAACGACTCAAACAAAAAATCTTAAAAACTCGCCCCCACCCACGGTAAATCGAAATGTACATTCAAATTTACCGTGGGGCGGGGGCGGGTTTATCGATCTTTTGAATTCTTGACGAGATTGTTGGTGAAACCCGCCCCTACTGGGCTGATGAGAACAATTGACTGTGGCGAAGGGTTTTTAGGTTTTTGGTTCGGTTTGAGGCCTATCGCCCCCTGAGTCGATCGGCATTACCAATATCTTATCAACTCGGTTGCCGTCCATATCGACTACTTCCACGCGCAAACCGTTCCACTCAAAATGCTCGGCTGCTGCGGGAATTTTGCCCAAATGTGTAATCACAAAACCGCCCATTGTGTGGTAACTTCCTTTGTTTTCTGCTGAGACTTCTTCCAGGCCAAACAGCTCAAAAAAATCTTCGACTGGTAGCATTCCGTCTAACAGCCAAGAACCGTCTTCGCGCTGCACGGCTTCCGGTTCGTCAGCATCTTCAATCGAGGGAAAGTCGCCAACAAGTTCGACTAAAATGTCGTTGACTGTAACCAATCCTTGAATCACGCCGTATTCGTCTACCACCAAGGCAATTTGATTGCTAGATTGCTTGAAAAGCTCTAATACTTTTAACCCCCGCGTGCTTTCCGGTACAAATAAAGGCCGCCGTAAAGAAGCGCTTAAATCGAGGGGTTGACCGGTTAAAGTCCTCGACAGCATATCTGTAACGTGTACTAAACCGAGCACGTTGTCGAGGCCTCCTTGACACACTGGAAACCGAGAATGACCGCTGCCGAGCATTTTTTGGCGGTTTTCTTCTACTGAGTCGTCGAGGTCGAGCCAGGTAAGATCCGGACGCGGGGTCATTAATGCGCTGACTCGCCGATCGCCCAAACGAAAGACTCTTTCTACCATGTCTTGTTCGGCTTCTTCAAAGGTTCCGGCTTCGGTTCCTTGCTCGATCAAAACTTTAATTTCCTCTTCTGTAACTTGCGGTTCAGTCGAGGGGGCTATCCTCATCAGCCGCATCACTAAGTCAGTGGAATAACTTAACAGATAAACCGCAGGAGCGCCAATTTTTGAGAGCATTCGCATGGGAATTGCTACGCTTGAGGCGATCGGCTCCGGGTTGTTGAGCGCTAGCCGCTTCGGCACGAGTTCGCCGATAATTAAGGTCAGATAAGTGATGGTTAAAACTGCTACTACTGAGGCGATCGTCTTAGAGTAGGGCGCGAGGCCAGGAATCAGGTTCAACAAAGGCTCTACTCTTCTAGAAATCGTCGTTTCTCCGAAAGCGCCCGACAGAATGGCCAGCATCGTAATCCCGATTTGAACTGTCGGTAAGAACTGATTGGGGGCATTAGCCAGATCCAAGGCTACGCGGGCATTGGCTGAACCTTGGTTGGCCATCTGTTGCAGTCTCACCTTCCGTACAGAGATGATGGCCATCTCTGACATCACAAACAAGCCATTGAGGAAAATTAGCAGGAGAACAATCAGAATATCGGTACTTGGGGACATTTCTAAAATTTTCGGTAGTAACGGCGAAGCGCTCTGCCCGGTTAGTCGATTTTAGATTTTAGATTTTAGATTTTAGATTGACGACGCCGCCAGTATCTGGGGGATTTCCCTAATGTCTAAAATTCTTCGATCTTCACAACTTGAGTCGGGGGCTTGTATCCGTCTTTGGGTGCAGTCACAGGAGAGGTCTGGAATCTGCGAATCTCGATCGCAAAATCGAAATTTTTTCTAAACCTGTCACTAGATTAACGGAACTGGCTCGATCCCGATCGCAGGATCGACATATTAAAGCAGAAATCTATCTCCAGTTAAGTTCCAAGGCGTCAACAGCAGAGCGGCACGATCGTGGATGTTTGTCGTACAATCTCCTTAACAGGCAAAGGGAAAGAGCCGGAGCCGATCGGGGATTAAAATTAAAAGCGCATGACCTTCTCTTCAATAATTCGTACCCTCGGGCGATCGCCCCTAGCAACAGAACTCCTCAACAAGCTCAAGCGCCATCGCTACGTGCAACTCAATGGCTTAGCCCGCTTGCCCAAAGGTTTGGTAGCTTCCGCCCTCGCACAGCAAGAAGGGCGGAGTTTACTGGTAGTGACGGCAACTCTAGAAGAAGCGGGCCGCTGGGTGGCCGGGCTGGAGGCTATGGGCTGGCAGACTGTGCATTTTTACCCGACTTCGGAGGCTTCACCCTACGAGCTATCTTACTCTGATGAAAGCGAAATGACTTGGGGTCAAATGCAGGTGCTGGCGGATTTGGTCGAGAAACGAGAAACAAACGCTAATTCTAAGCCGATTGCGATTGTATCTACCGAAAGAGCTCTCCAGTCTCACTTGCCGCCTCCTGCTGCTTTTGAACCCTACTGTCTGACGCTGAAGCGAGGTATGGTTCAAGACTCGAAGATTTTAGACCGCCAACTTGCTTCAATGGGCTACGATCGGGTGGCTCTGGTGGAAATGGAGGGCCAGTGGAGCCGTCGGGGAGATATTGTCGATGTATTTCCGGTGGCGGCTGAGTTGCCGGTGCGGCTGGAGTGGTTTGGGGATGATTTAGAGCAAATTCGGGAGTTTGACCCGTCTTCGCAGCGATCGCTTGATAAGGTCGAGCGGTTGGTGTTAACTCCTACTAATTTTAACGCAATTATTAAAGCAGTTTTAGCTGAAAAAAAGGTTGACGAAATCAACCACCTAGGCTCTGTTGACACCGAAAATGAAACCGAAAAATTTGTCCGCAGGCTGTTGGGTTTAGCGTTTGAAAAACCCGCATCTTTGTTGGATTATTTGCCAGAAAATACTTTAGTTGTTGTTGACGAACCGCAAGGGTGCGAAGCTCACAGCGACCGCTGGTTTGAGAATGCAGAGCAACAGTGGAAAAATTGCGATCGGGAATCTGTTGTTGCGGATGCGGTCACAGAAAAGTTGCCAATTTCTCATTTGAAAGTTCCGAAAATTCACCGCACTTTTGCTGAATCTATGGCAGATGTCGCAGCTTTCGACAGGCTAGAACTTTCAGAATTGGCAGAAGATTCTACTACTAAAAAATTTCAAAGCTCTGCAGAGGGCGACCAGCTACCGTCTGCGATTAATTTGGCTTCTCGGCCTGTGCCGGTGATGCCCCACCAATTTGCTAAGCTGTCTCAAATGCTCAGGGAAGAGCGCGATCGGGGTTTTACTATTTTCCTGGTTTCGGCTCAACCCAGCCGTTCTGTTTCTTTGCTCTCCGAGCACGACTGTCCGGCTCAGTTTGTGGTGAATCCGCGCGATTATTTGGCGATCGATAAGTTGCAATTGCAGCACGTTCCGGTTGCTTTGAAGTACAGCGGGCTGGCAGAATTGGAAGGGTTTATTCTGCCGACTTTTCGGATTGTTTTAATTACAGATCGGGAATTTTACGGTCAGCATTCTTTGGCTACTTTTAGCTACGTCCGCAAGCGCCGCCGCGCTGCTTCTAAGCAAGTAGACCCGAATAAATTAAGCCCGGGTGATTATGTGGTTCACCGCCAGCACGGAGTGGGCAAATTTATCAAGTTAGAACGTTTGACAATCGACCGGGAAACTCGCGAGTATTTATTGATTCAATACGCTGACGGTACCCTGAGAGTTGCGGCCGATCAATTGGGGGCTTTGTCGAGGTTTCGGACGGTAGCCGATAAAGTGCCGGAACTCAATAAGCTGACAGGTCAAACTTGGGAAAAAACTAAAACCAAGGTTCGCAAAGCTGTTAAGAAATTAGCGGTAGATTTGTTGAATCTTTATGCTAAAAGAGCTCAACAAACAGGTTACGCTTTTCCTCCTGATATGCCTTGGCAACAAGAATTAGAGGATTCTTTTCCTTACCAGCCAACCCCGGACCAGTTGAAGGCAACTCAGGATGTGAAACGCGATATGGAGGGCGATCGACCGATGGACCGCTTGGTCTGCGGCGATGTGGGTTTTGGCAAGACAGAAGTTGCTCTGAGAGCAATTTTTAAGGCGGTTACAGCGGGCAAGCAGGTGGCTTTGCTCGCGCCGACGACGATTTTGACCCAACAGCACTATCACACGCTCTCGGAGCGTTTTTCCCCTTATCCGATCGAAGTTGGTTTGCTCAATCGCTTTCGCACAGAAACGGAGCGCCGGGAGATTCACAAGCGTTTGGCGACTGGGGAATTAGATGTGATTGTCGGTACTCAAGCTGTTTTGAGCAAAGCGATTAAATTTCGGGATTTGGGCTTGTTGGTGGTGGATGAAGAACAGCGGTTTGGAGTTAAGCAAAAGGAAGCGATTAAAGCTCTCAAAACTGAGGTAGATGTTCTGACTCTGACAGCAACGCCGATTCCCCGGACTTTGTATATGTCGCTGTCGGGGATTCGCGAGATGAGTTTGATTGCGACTCCGCCTCCTTCCAGGCGCCCGATTCAGACGCATTTGGCTCCCTATAACCCGGAAGTGGTGCGATCGGCAATTCGTCAAGAATTGGACAGGGGCGGTCAGGTTTTTTACGTGGTGCCGCGGATTGAGGGGATTGATGAGTTGGCCGCTCAGTTGCAGGAGATGGTACCGTCTGCCAGAATTGCGATCGCCCACGGTCAAATGGAGGCTTCGGAATTAGAATCGATCATGCTGACCTTTAGTGCGGCCGATTTCGATATTTTGGTGTGCACGACGATTATTGAGTCGGGTTTGGATATTCCGCGTGTCAATACGATTTTAATTGAAGACGCGCAGCGCTTTGGTTTGGGCCAGCTTTACCAGTTGCGGGGACGTGTGGGACGCGCGGGGATTCAAGCTCACGCTTGGCTGTTTTATCCGAAGCAGAACAAGCTGTCTGATGCTGCAAGGCAGAGGTTGCGGGCAATTCAAGAGTTCGCGCAGTTGGGTTCAGGCTATCAGTTGGCTGTCCGAGATATGGAAATTCGCGGTTCGGGTGATGTTTTGGGTACTGAACAGTCCGGTCAAATGGAGGCGATCGGTTTTGATTTGTATGCTGAAATGCTAGAAGAGGCTATTCGGGAAATTAAGGGTCAGGAAATTCCGAAAGTGGAGGACGCGCAAATCGACCTCACTTTGACGGCGTTTATTCCTGCTGATTACAT
Organism: Microcoleus sp. C2D2; assembly: GCF_036702495.1. Taxonomy (NCBI): domain Bacteria; kingdom Bacillati; phylum Cyanobacteriota; class Cyanophyceae; order Oscillatoriales; family Microcoleaceae; genus Microcoleus; species Microcoleus sp. C2D2. The sequence continues at coordinate 44,746 of NZ_JAUBTO010000044.1, forward strand.
CGCAGATTTAGATCAAAAGATGAGCGCTTACCGGTCTGTGGCGAATGCTAATACCTCAGAAGAGTTACAGCAGATTCAGGCTGATTGGTGCGATCGTTATGGGCCAATTCCTCTTCCAGCCCAGCAACTTATCCGTGTTGTCGAACTCAAACAAATCGCTAAAAAAATCGGTTTTTCTCGGATCAAACCGGAGAATAAGCAGCACATAGTTTTGGAAACAGCTATGGAAGAACCTGCTTGGAACTTGCTCAAGGCTAATTTGCCCGACCATTTGCGCTCTCGTTTTGTCTACAGCAAGGGGAAGGTTACTATTCGAGGTATGGCGGTTTTGACGGCCCAAAAGCAATTGGATAATTTGATTGATTGGCTGGGTAAAATGCAGGGCGCTTTGCCGTCGGCTAATGTTGGCTTTTAATATAGCAATCCTAAATCATTTGTGAATTTCTTACTCCCGAGCGAGCGGGTTCGGAAGGGTTGGGGTGGGGTAAAAAATTTACGACTCATGCAAGGATTGCTATATAGCGGTTCGATCGCGTGGTGAGGTATGTCCACGGAGACCTATGCCCACGGAGGCCTATGCACGTCGGAACATGTTACTGAGAAAGGCTATATATAATCCTCAAATCTCGCGCACCGCCGAAACCAGAGAATAATATCGATGGAACCGGAAAAAATATTACTGCTGTTGTCATGATTGTTTTAGCGACAGAAAGGATTAAAATCGTCAAAAAGTTAGTCAGTATTTTTTTGGCGGCCCTAGTGCAAGGAGTGACAATGGGGGTTCAATCTCAACCAATAATTGACCCGATCGAGCGGGTTGTGAGTGCAGGATTGATGCAAAAAGATGCCGCGGGCAATTTTAATGCTGAGGGCCTTGTCAGTCGCGCCGAGTTGGCGGTGATTTTAGTAAAAACTTTTGGTTTGGAACGGCGGAAAACAGCTCAGAAACCGGATATGGAATTGCCGGACGTACCCAATAGTTACTGGGCTTACAGTGCGATTCAAACTGCTTTGAAAACGGGAACGATGAGTGGATATCGCGACGGAATGTTTTTCCCAAATCAAAGGGTGACTCGCGCTGAAGCTTTGGCGATTTTTGCTCAAGCTTATGGGGTTTTTCAGTTTCCAGATGCCAGCATTTACGAGATTTTAGCTAAGTATCCAGATGCAGGGGAAATCCCTAATTGGGCTAGAAAGTCTATGGCTACTGCACTTTATGAAGGGTTTGTTAACGTTGAACTCGGAACTAATAAGATTAATCCTTTGAAGCCGATTACTCGCTGGGATATCGCTTACGCTTTGAGCAAGTATTTGGAGCGGCAAGTAAGGCCAACTTCTTTGCCTGTCCCGGACGAGCCGCCTCCTAATCGCGGCGTGGGAAGGTAAATAGAGTAAGTTTCATTTGCATGAAAATGGGTAATTGGTAATTGGTAATTGGTAATAGAGAAGACTCTACCTCATCGAATTAAAAACTGCTATATAGCAATCCTTGCAGGAGTCGTAAATTTTTTACCCCACCCCAACCCTCCCCTTACTAAGGGGAGGGAGTAAGAAATTCACAAATGATTTAGGATTGCTATAGTTGTGATACCAATTTAAAAAAGTCTTGCTATCATCCTCCATCTTATACCAATTATTAAAAGTCAAAGCGAATCCTAGGGACACGGGGCCCGGCCGTGTCGTACTCCCCGCGCCGGAAACGGCACAGCCCCCTGTCCATACTTTTCAGGGCGTTGTTGATTGAGGGTATGAATCAACTTTTCGCTTGCAGTTACAAAACTCACCCTCAAGCGGGCTGATAGCAATTGGGAAATCTTGAATTCATACCTTAATTCAGCAACGCCAAGACACGAAACGGATACCCACTCAATCCTACAGTAAATTAATGTCTGTAACTCTGACATAGCCTCATTCACACCCCCGGGGTAGCACAGGCTAGAGGGCTGTGTCGAACTATTTACACTCATCGTTAACAGCAAAAGTAGTTCCCATCCTGTAACTCCTAAAATGGGCGATCGTGCTCACAAAGCCTGGGCCCGATTGTAGTAAGCAGAAACAGAGGTATCTTTGTCCCAAAATATAGACCAACAAGCATAACCCCATCACCAAAGCTCAAGCTCCAATTCTTCCAGACTAGCTGTCCCATACTTCTGGAATAGACTACTAGGGGACAACAAATGTCTCAGTGCCGGTCAAACTGGTAAAGTTATACGTTGTGCTACCAGCTATGAGTGTTTCAAACTCGTAAGTTTCCATAATAACGCCACTATTAATAAAGCTCACCTTTGTCCCCTCTATTTTACAGGTATAAGTTCCTGAGGTTAATTCGAGTGTGTCTTCATTGTTTCCACCCTTAAAAGTCCCCGTACCAAAACCCTTGAGATGGTCTTTACCATTTCCTAACAACACGCTGCCCATGCCTTTAAAGCCTCCATCGGCTAGGATGAAGTCTGCGCCATTACCAGTATTAATGGTACCGTGGTTTTCGATGCCCTTACTGCTAGTGATTGTGTCCATACCATTACCAGTATTAATGGTGCCGTCGGTACCGATAAACAAGCCATCGGCAATGATTTCGTCGTTACCATTACCAGTATCAATGATACCTTTGTTGGAAATGCCACTTATGTCGTCACCCAAAAAGGAAAAGCCACCACTGCCAGTGATTGTGTCGTCACCATTACCGGTATCAATGGTACCTCCGTTCTCAATGCCACCACTGGCAGTTATTATGTCCTCACCATTACCAGTATCGATGGTGGAAAAGTTGGAGAGACCACCGGCCAAAATTTTACCATCAAAAGTTCCACCCTTAGCAATGATTGTGTCTTTTCCATTGCCGGTATTTATAACTCCTGTGTTCTTGATGCCGTTAAAACCTCCGCTGCCCTCGATCGTGTCATTACCATCACCAGTATTGAAAGTGATGGAGCCATTGTAGATGCCGGTACTGAGGCCGCCATTACCACTGATTCTGTCGTTGCCGTTTCCAGTATCGAGGATGCTACCATCAGCGATTTTGATTCCGTCTGAGTTGCTGCCAATGCCAGTGATTTCGTCGTTACCATCAGCGGTATTGAACGTGCCAGAATTGTAAATGCCCTGGCCATAGTCCCCCTTGGCAGTAATTATGTCGTTACCTTCGCCCGTATTGAACGTGCCGGTGTTGTCAATGCCGCGTCCTATCCCCCCCGCGGCAGTAATTATGTCATTACCCTCGGCCGTATCGAACGTGCCGGTGTTGACAATGCCCCGCGAAGCGTCCCCCTTGGCAGTAATTATGTCGTTACCCTTGGCCGTATTAAACGTGCCGGTGTTGTAAATGCCCTCGCCATAGGTTCCAGTGCCAGTAATTTGGTCGTTACCCTCGGCCGTATTAAACGTGCCGGAGTTGACAATGCCGTTGTAAAAGCCTCCAGTGCCAGTAATTATGTCGTCACCCTCGCCCGTATTGAACGTGCCGGTGTCGTAGTTGTGAATGCCCTCGCCATTGGTTCCAGAGCCAGTAATTGTGTCGTTACCCTCGGCCGCATTGAACGTGCCGGAGTTTTCAAAGCCGGCGTTTCCTTTGTTCGCCTCAGCAGTAATTATGTCGTTACCCCCGCCCGTATTAAACGTGCCGGTCTCGTAGTTGTAAATGCCAGCGCCGTCCCACCCCCCACGGCCAGTAATTATGTCGTCACCCTCGGCCGTATTCAACGTGCCGGAGTTTTCAATGCCCCTGCCGGACAGATCGCTGGCGTTGAATAGGTACGTGCCAGTGATTGTGTCCTTGCCAGCAAGAGTATTAGCGATACCAGTATTGACTATGTCCTCCTCGCCAGACTGAGGGACAATATCAGCTCCGTTGGTAAACGTTATAGTTGAAAGTTCGATTGTCATAGGAAGACCTCGCAATTACAATTAAAATGAACAAATATTATCTATTATAACTTCTACTTAAATCAGATTATACGAGGTTTTATTTCTATTGTTTGATTTCTTAACATACCCCCAACTATTTTGATTGAAAAACTTGCTTTGAGAGGTTTTTTCGCCTAAATAAATAATTGACGACTATTATTATGAGAGTGGAGAGTTTCAACAGTCGAATAAAAAATGACATTTTCAGCTAAAATAAGAGTCAGGAATCTGAAGTAATGGCTGATGAGGCTGCAATTTAACGGGATTTGAACAAATTTCGGACCGTTCGAGAGCATCCCTGCTGCTATGTGTGTGGCAACGGGGTAAACCTCCCTCGTTCCCTGTCGGGACCGTCATCCCAAATCAAGTCAGCTTTGCCGAAATACCCAGCACTCATCTTTCCTAGCAAACAACCATTCCATCAGATATTGGTGCTGTTCTTGGGTAAGGGTGGATTGACCGTAGCTATCTATTATCGGTAGCGAGGATTTGGATTTGAGGGAGGCGCCGAGGGCGGTGACGAGATTTGAGATTTTTCTGACAAGAACCTTTGAGCTACTACAGCTTCGTTAAGTGGTGTTGCTCTATTAGGGTATGGTAAAGTTATAGTGCGATCGGCAAAAAATAACTCTTCAAAACGTTGTTGATTCACGGTATCAATCAACTTTTCGCTTGCAGTTACAAAACTCACCCTCCCTGGGCTTATAGCAATTGGGAAATCTTGAATTCATACCCGTATTCAGCAACGCCAGGACAGGAAACGGCTACCCACTCAATCCTACAGTAAATTAATGTCTGTAACTCTTACATGGCCTCATTCACACCCCCGGGGTACCGCAGGCTAGAGGGCTGTGTCGAACTATTTACGCCGATCGTTAACAGCAAAAGTAGTTCCCATCCTGTAACTCGTAAAATGGGCGATCGCGCTCACAAAGCGCAGGCCCGATTGTAGTAAGCAGAAACAGAGGTATCAAGGTGCCAAAATATAGACCAACAAGCATAACCCCATCACCAAAGCTAAAGCTCCAATTCTTCCAGACTAGCTGTCCCATACTTCTGGAATAGACTACTAGGGGACAACAATTATCTGACCAGGGATCAACTTGGTAAAGTTATACTTTGTGTTACCAGCTATGAGTGTTTCAAAATCGGAAGTTTCCATAATAACGCCACTATTACTATTAGTAAAGCTCACCGTTGTCCCCGATTTTCCAACGGTAACGGTATAAGTTCCTGAGGTTAATTCGAGTGTGTCTTGATTTTCTCCACCATTAAATTTACCCGTACCAAAACCCTTGAGATAGTCTTTACCATTTTCTAAAAACACGCTGCCCAGGCCTTTAAAGCCTCCATTGGCTAGGATGAAGTCTGCGCCATTACCAGTATTAATCGTACCGTCGTTTTCGAGACCCTTACTGCTAGTGATTGTGTCGTTACCATCACCAGTATTAATGGTGCCGCCGGTACCGATAATCAAGCTTCTATCGGCCATGATAGAGTCGTTACCATTACCAGTATTAATGGTACCTTTGTTGGAAAAGTTACAACCGGTAGTTATTGTCCCGTAACCATCGGATAAGCTACTAATGGCAGCTATTGTGTCGTCACCATCACCGATATCAATGGTACCGTCGTTGTCAATGCCACCACTGCCAGTTATTATGTCGTCACCATTACCAGTATTGATGGTGGAAAAGTTGGAGAGACCAGCGCCAGACTTTCCACCACTAATAGTTCCACCCTTAGCAATGATTGTGTCTTTTCCATTGCCGGTATTTATAAGTCCTTTGTTGTGGATGCCGTAATCACCTCCGATGCCCTCGATCGTGTCATTACCATCACCAGTATTGAAAGTGATGGAGCCATTGTAGATGCCGCTACCGATGCCGCTCTTACCACTGATTTTGTCGTTGCCGTTTCCAGTATCGAGGGTGCTACCATCAGCGATCGAGATTCCGTCGTAGCTGCTGGTAACGCCAGTGATTTCGTCGTTACCATCAGCGGTATTGAACTTGCCAGAATTGTAAATGCCGTAGTACTTCCCCTTGGCAGTAATTATGTCGTTACCCTGGCCCGTATTGAACGTGCCGCTGTTGTCAATGCCGCGTCCTATCTCCGCCCCCGTGGCAGTGATTGTGTCGTTACCCTCGGCCGTATTCAACGTGCCGGAGTTGTAAATGCAGCAGTTCTGCCCCGTGGTCGTGATGGTGTCGTTACCCTCGGCCGTATTCAACGTGCCGGTGTTGTAAATGCCGCCCTTCTTCCCAGTGCCAGTAATTATGTCCTTACCCTCGGCCGTATTGAACGTGCCGGTGTTGTAAATGCCGTATCCACTCGCAGGGCTGGGGTTGAAATAGTCGTAGATCCCAATGCCAGTGATTGTGTCGTTACCCTCGGCCGTATTCAACGTGCCGGTGTTGAAAATGCCGTATCCACTGCTGGGGGTGGAAGGGTTGTATGGGATCCCAGTGCCAGTGATTTTGTCGTTGCCATCAAGAATATTAGCGATACCAGTATTGACTATGTACTCATCGCCAGACTGAGGGACAATATCAGCTTGGTTGGTAAACGTTATAGTGGAAAGGTCGATTGTCATAGGAAGACCTCGGGATTTCAATTAAAATGAAAAAATATTATCTGTTATAAGTTATATTTGTAACAAATTTTACAAAATTTTATTCAGTATTGTTTTATTTCTTAACATACCCCAAACTATTTTGATTAGAAAACTTGCTTTGAGAGGTTTTTTCGCCTAAAAAACTAAATAATTGACGACTATTATTATGAAAGTGGAGGGTTTTAACAGTGGAAGAAAAGACATATTCAGCTAAAAATAAGAGTATTGAATCTGAAGTAATGGCTGATTCGGCTGCGATTTAACGGGATTTGAACAAATGGAGGGCCGGGAGAGAGGATCAAACCTGCTATGTGTGTGGCAAAGGGGTAAATATCCCTCGTTCCCTGTCGCGACCGTCATCCCAAATCAAGTCAGCTTTGCCGAAATACCCAGCACTCATCTTTCCTAGCAAACAACCATTCCATCAG
>NZ_JAUBTO010000045.1:0-3240 GCF_036702495.1 Microcoleus sp. C2D2
TCAGTCATTAGTCATCAGTCATTAGTCATCAGTCATTAGTCATCAGTCATTAGTCATCAGTCATTAGTCATCAGTCATTAGTCATCAGTCATTAGTCATCAGTCATTAGTCATCAGTCATTAGTCATCAGTCATTAGTCATCAGTCATTAGTCATCAGTCATTAGTCATCAGTCATTAGTCATCAGTCAACATTTATAGGAGGCGACCGTGGAACAAATTTTTTTACTTGTATTTTTAGCACTAGGCGGCTCAGCCCTCGCAGGTTCCGTCAAGATTATCAATCAGGGAAATGAAGCGCTGGTGGAAACTTTAGGTAAATACAACGGCAAGAAACTGGAACCAGGTTTGAATTTTGTCACGCCGTTTATGGATCGCGTCGTTTACGAGCAAACAATTCGGGAAAAAGTCTTAGATATTCCTCCGCAAGCTTGTATTACCCGGGATAACGTTTCCTTCACGGTTGATGCTGTGGTTTACTGGCGCATTGTAGACTTGGAAAAAGCCTGTTACAAAGTAGAAAATCTCCAGTCAGCAATGGTAAATATGGTGCTGACTCAAATTCGCGCCGAAATGGGTCAACTGGATCTCGAACAAACCTTTACTGCTCGTTCTCAAATTAATGAAATCTTGCTCAGAGATTTAGATATTGTTACCGATCCTTGGGGAGTGAAAGTAACTCGGGTAGAATTGCGGGATATTATCCCTTCTAAAACTGTACAGGAATCGATGGAATTGCAGATGGCAGCCGATCGACGCAAGCGGGCGGCAATTCTGACTTCCGAGGGAGAACGCGAGTCGGCAGTTAACAGCGCCAAAGGTAAGGCTGAAGCGCAAGTTCTGGATGCAGAAGCGCGCCAAAAAGCGACTATTTTGGAGGCGGAAGCTCAACAAAAGGCGATCGTCCTGAAAGCTCAAGCAGAACGCCAAAGTCAGGTTTTGAAAGCTCAAGCTACTTCGGAGGCTTTGCAAATAATCGGCAAAACTCTGCAAAATGACCCCAATGCTCGGGAAGCTTTACAATTTTTGTTAGCTCAAAACTATCTGGATATGGGTCTGAAAATTGGCAGCAGCGACAGCAGCAAGGTGATGTTTATGGATCCGCGCAGCATTCCTGCTACCATGGAGGGATTGCGATCGATTGTTGGGGAAGAAGGTAATAAGGCTGATTAGCCAGTTGGCTGTTGACTGTTGACTGTTGACTGTTGGTTATTTGTTATTTGTTATTTGTGAGTGCCAATGCCCTGCGCGGGCCAATGCCCTGCGCGGGCCAATGCACAATGCCCAATGCCCCATTACCTATTACCTATTACCTATTACCAAATTTAAGATTCTTGAGCGAGAGTACACCGATCGCACAATCCAAAAAACTCCAAAGTGTGATAATAAATCTTGAAAGAATGAGATTGTTGTAGTTGGCTTTCTAAGTGGTGGACGGGGCATTCGTCGATCGTAATGGAGGTGCCGCATTCGAGACAAGTTAGGTGGTGTTGGTCTTGGTGGGCGGCACCGTAGAGAGACTCGCCACTAGCGAGGGTTCTGACGTGAACGAACCCCTCTCGCTTTAAACCGTCGAGGGAGCGGTAAACGGTTGCTAAGCCCATGCTTTGGTCGCTGTTACGCAGTTCTAAGTAGATATCTTGCGCTGAGAGCGATCGATTCAGGACTTTGAGCAAGTTTAAAATACGCTCCTGACTGCGGGTGTGGTTGGTTCTCATAATTTTTTTCTCGAATCTGCTGAAATCACATCTGTCCCTATTTCTAGGCTATCTTACTTGGGCGAACCAAATGGCGATCGGCGCTCCGCTCGGTTGTAGAATACAATGGGGCTAACTTTCACATCACCTACCGCAACATTCCCGTGACTCAGAAATATCTTGCCCAAATCTATGTTACCCTCCGCCCTTCTGTTTTAGATCCCGCCGGCACTGCCGTACAGTCTGGTTTACAACACATGGGATACGACAATGTTGAGGGCGTGCGCATCGGGAAGTATGTTGAATTGACGCTGACTGCGGCTGGTGAGTCCCAGGCCCGCGAACAACTCGATCGCGTTTGCGACCAACTTTTGGCTAATCCTGTGATTGAAAATTATCGCTTTGATTTGACTGAAATTCCTGTTGCTGTGGAGACAGCGGCGGCATAAATGCGATCGCCCCTAGGGTGTGTTTTTTGGTCCCGGAGATCCCCCCTAACCCCCCTTAATAAGGGGGGGACAATAGTGTTCAAAGTCTCTATTAAAAACGCGAGGACAAGAGCATTCAAAGTCTCTGTTAAAAACGCGGGAACTCGGAACACTCTCGAGTCCCCCGACTATCAGGGGGATGCGAGGGGGATCGAGACTTAGATACAAGAGTGAAAAACATAAGATTTTAGTCTGATGTTGACACCTCTTCCTTCTTCCCTCTTCCTTCTTCCCTCTTCCTTCTTCCTTCTTCCTTCTTCCTTCAGCTTATGAAATTTGGAGTTATTGTTTTTCCGGGTTCAAATTGCGATCGCGATGTGGTATGGGTGACTCAAGGGTTACTCCACCAACCAACTCGCATGATTTGGCACGAAGATACCGATATTTCGGATATTGATATCATTGTAATTCCCGGTGGTTTCAGTTACGGAGATTATTTGCGGTGCGGTGCGATCGCCCGTTTTTCTCCGGCGATGCGCGCTACTGCGGAACACGCGAAACAGGGCAAACTTGTACTTGGTATTTGCAACGGTTTTCAGGTGTTGACTGAAGCTGGTTTATTGCCCGGTGCTCTGGTACGGAATGCGGGATTGAATTTTATTTGCGATCGCGCTTCTTTGAAAGTCGAGCGCGGTAATACTCGTTGGACTGCGGCTTATACTTCGGGTGAAATCATCGATTTGCCGATCGCCCACGGCGAAGGAAACTATTATGCTGATGCGGATACATTAGCAGAACTAGAAGATCGCAATCAAGTGTTGTTTCGCTACTGCACTCCGGCGGGCAAAATTAGCGATGCTGGGAATCCCAACGGTTCTTTAAATAATATTGCCGGTATTTGCAATCGGGCGGGCAATGTGTTAGGAATGATGCCGCATCCAGAACGGGCATCCGATCCGATGTTGGGCGAAACTGATGGGGTAAAATTGTTTCAAGGGTTGCTGATGGCAAGTGTTGCTGCTGTTTTGTAGTTGCAATATTTGTCTCTAATTTTATGAACAGGCAAGATGCCTGTTCCACAGCAGATTAAATTTCTTGTGGGGTGGCATCTTGCCCG